>JADJOH010000006.1:0-300000 GCA_016713925.1 Bacteroidota bacterium | reverse complement strand
ACTTTTATGTATAAAAATACAAATTCAGGCACCGCTAATATTCTTGTTCGCTTCTTTCACGATAGTTCCCATTATTGTGCTAGTTTACCTCCCATTGCTCTTAATTTTAGAGTCGGAATAAATGGTTTTCCAATTGCATATACATCGGGAACCGAAATCCCAATTACATTATTTTCAAATGACACCTTGATATTTGAAGAATTAGCTATTGATAGTTTATGTATTTATTGTGATACGATTTGTACAAATAATACGTGCACGAGAAATGTCAATTTCAACTGGAGGTGTAATGTTCCCCCTGCCATAGATAATATCTTTTGTAGCGATTGTCAAAATAATTACATTAAATCATACAGCGTCATCAACTCCGAACTGCATCAAGTAAAAGTAGAGTTAGCTCCTGCATCTTTAACCAATCCTACCAATGATGAAAGCTGTCTTAACGATACTGCCTTTTTACATTGGGAATATATTATCACCAATCCTGGAGTGAGTGCAATTGATTCATTGAAGATAGATTTAAAATATTTAAATATTGAGAGTGTTACAAATTTAACATTAATCCCATACTCGACCTTCTCTATAATTTCTAATTGCTCTAATTGTATCATATCTACAGATACAATGATAAGGGATGATTCAGTTTTGTGTACCAATTTTGTTCCTTATCCATTGAAAAAGGCTTTGAGTTCAATTAAATATTTTTTACCCGGCGACACAGTTTGGTTGAGCTTTAGCACTTTTAGATGTGGAGAAGAAAACGATTTAGAATTACTCAATAAACCTAAGTTTTTTAATCAATGGCGTGTCAATGTTGAAGGAATCACTGTTTGTGGAGATCAAGCTTCATTGGTTGTACCTGGAGGTTACTTATATAATATTAATCCTACAACTGCATCTACTACTTTTAATTTGGATTTGAAATTACAGTTCATTCCTTCCATAACAGATTTAAGTGTTCCTACAGGTTCTATTTTTGGGGACTCTGCAAGATTTGAAATTGAAAGTAAGAATATCGTCGCAAGGCAAGTAGATTACCAACTATTTGGATATACAGGAGTACCTAAATTATCCGGCTGGCTGAGAGCTACCATTCATTGTGAGAAGGGTTTAGTGGTAAAAGATAGAGAGAGTGAAGTGTTTTTTCAGTATTTTGATGTGGATAGTGGGAAAAACATCATTATTACCCCTGAATTTTATCATGCTTCTATTCCGGTTTTTACTTGCGACACAGGAAATTATTTTTTCTATTTTAATTTGGAAGACACGCTCATGCTTCGAGCAATTAATGGTGGTAAGTTCATTTTTAATCTGCAGGCTTGTTGCAATAGTAATCCGGCTGCAACTGATTTTGAAGTAAAATTCCATCTTATCCCTAATCCTGATAACTGTTTGAATTTATCGTATACTGATACTTCACATTTGCAACCTCCAAATTGCACCGGTATTTCATGCCATGCCTGGATTCCTCTCTCCTCTTCAGGTAGTAGAATTTTCACTCATTGTCCGGGATGTTTAGCACCAGGGCATTATTGTCAAGGACTATAAAATGAAACGCATTAGCTATGGTTTACAAGATTCAAACAACGATGGATTGGCTGATGATTCCTTAGTCCAAATCATGAACCCAAGCCCTTGGTTTACCGCTCATGAAAATGATTTAATCCGACATTTCTCTTCTTATGGTGATCAGCTTGAAGATAAATTGACCTCATTTTTCCAGGAAGGCGATACCACCTCTGATGGGTATAGCTATCTCCAACTAAAAGATATTGGTCTTACATTACCTTATTTGCAATTATCCAGAATTATGCCTGCCGGACTCGATACCATGAAGGCCTTTCCTCTGGAGTTCACTTTTTTTATTGATAGCATTATGACCCCTGCAAATTGCATTGATTGTGAAGGGTTCTCACTAGATACATCCAGTACACGTACACTGTATAAATTGAACGTAAGTGGAGCAAATTTATCCCAATATTTGGACATTTTCCAAAGTGAAAATCGAATGTTATTTACCTTTGATGGAAGTATTGATTCTTTTAATCAACTTATAGGAAATTTAGGGTCAAATACCCCCTATCTTGATTCAGTATACCCATTTAAAGGATTTTATGAGGGACAACGTTTCAGATTAAAAGTGAGATATGCTAATTGTGGCAATTTTATTGGTGGTAATAATGATTCACCATCATTGTCGAATTCAATGATTAAATCTGAGATAACAAATAAAATGTGGCTTTGCGGAAAAAAACAAAGATCACGACATTCCGCAAATGGTTAATACGGTATCAGAACTCCGAGATTCACTTAATATTACTATTAACCCCAATGATACTTCATTTCAATTGATGGATACATCGCACACAAACAATCGCTTGTTTTTTTGCGAAACTTTTGGAGGTATTCATTATTTCTTTTCTCAGGAAGCTAGAAATTATTCTGTCCTTGATACGGCAATCGGATGTGATAAATTTCTGACAGTAGTATCCCATACGGTTTCCGCAAACTTTCCGGATGTAATCAATATGTATCCTTTTGAATATCGCCCTCCAATGCTCTGGCCTAAAAGTTATGAAATTGAAGTACCTCCCGGTTATTATATAAGTGGTTCAAAAATGAGGCATGAATTTAAGTTTATGAATGACCCTTATGCTAAATTTACAAATTGGGTTGCATTCGATGTGATAGATAGTATAGGTAATTTTACAATTTATGATTCCACTTTATCTCCTCCGGTTTGTATTTCTGATACTTTGTATCCTATTGCACTTTTAGATACAAATATGTATGTGAAATCAAACTTAACCCGTAGAATACTTCAATTTACTTTAAGTCCGTTAGGCTGTGATAGCAATTCTAATTTTCTTGTTTCGAAAGATTCAATGGCTATTATTAAATTTGGAAACAACAGTATTTCCTGTGTAGATACTGCCTATTGTTCAATAAATGAAATATCAAGAGAAGCTACCGCAACGAATCAAATATTCACGATTCTTCCTAATTTAAAATTACAAACCGATCCAACAACAATTAATGTGACAGGAAATGTGGTTTGTACACAAATATTTATTAAAATTTATCTACTAAAATCAAAGATGATATAAATTCCTCTACAGCAAGTTATGTTTACCTTGCCATACCTGATTCCGCAAGTATGCCCTTCTTACATAATTGGGTATACTACACCCCTGACACTATTTATCCTATCGGGCAAATAATACCAATTGATAGTTTATTCGCTATAAATCAGGTAGATACGGGGCTTCTATGTGCCAGTTTTAGGAATTGCGATAGTACATTATCTGATACCTCCTACTTTACTTTTCATGCGGGATGGAATTGCAATGGATTTCCAAATAGCCCTTTTGATGAAGATTCCGTTTGTAATGATACTTCTCAAACTATTACCCTGATAAAAAGTAATGCCAATTTGAGCAATTCAGGGAAAAGTCCTAATCAATATAGTACCTATTCCTTATGTGATACCATTATTGTTGATGCTGATTTTGTTTCCACCGGTAGCGGATACTTATATCCAACGTTTATCAAACTTGATAGTATTCCCCAGGGAATGGGAGTACTGGCTCTTTACTTAGTAAACAGTGAAACGAATACTGAAAGTGATGTTTTAACTTATAATTCCACGACAGGTAATTATCCTATTGATGACGGAGTAATGGATTCTTTGGGATTCTCTAATGGTGCTTTTTTTGAAGGGCAAGAAATAAAAGTAAAAGCATTACTTATACCATCTTGCTTATACACCAGTGATTCTCTTCCAAAAATCGTATTTAGTGCTCTTGATTATTGCGCAACTGTATATGAATCGTCTGCAACTTATCAAGGATCAATTTTAATTGAGGGAAGTAATTGCTTTGATTGTTTTTACCTAGACAAAATCGCTAGTCAATTCTCCATTCAAGCCGGAGACACAATGAGTTTTTACATCATAATCAGGGCTAACAATGCAGATTCCGGTTTTGTGTACATTGATGAAATACTGCCTGCCAATTTTAATCTGATCGGCTCAATCCCACCTTATATTATTACTCCTGCTCAGGGTTATGATACGGTGGTGGTTACCGGTTTTTTTAACATTCCAAGTGCTTGCGTTGATAATTACAATGTAGTTAAGATTTTATTTTCCGACTATGATAGCCTTAATACTTATTCAGGTATAGATAGTTTGATAGATAGCACCTGTGTGAATGTAGGTGTCGCTTGTATAGATTCAAATACAGTATTGTTTCTGGCGGGTGATTCTTCGGGAAATTATGCCGGAGTTTATACAGATACCTCTATTTATGTGGAAGGGTCGTTTGTGATCAATAGTGATTTAACTTTAGTCAATTGCAAAGTGTTCACGGCCGCCGGCGCGCATATTATTGCAACGCGTGATGCCTTATTAGATTTAGATAGTACCGTAATTACTTCCTGCGATACCATGTGGCAAGGTATTACATTGACCCAAGATTCAAAACTTAAAGCCAGAAATCACAGCAGTATTCAGGATGCTGTTATTGGAGCAGAGATGTTGGATGCAAGCCAGGTATTACTTGAGCAATCGGAAATAATTAACTCCGTCAGAGGTGTAAAAGTGGTCGGACCAATTGGAAGTACTTTCCCGGGATATCTCATCATTTCAGAAGCTATCTTTGGGATGTTTAGTTCAAGCTTTAAGCCCAATTACACCGGTCAACCTGCACATGGTGTACTCCCCTATGCCGGGATAGATATGAACGATGCGGTGATGTATCTGGGAGATGCCGGCATACCTTCGTACTTTTACAGGATGAACAAAGGTATTGTTGGCTTACGCACATTAATGAAAATTCACAACTGCAAGTTCAACGGAATTACGTTTGATAAGTTTTATCATACAGATTCAGATGGTTCGGCAATAGTGATTGAAGGAGATATTAATTTAACACCTGCTTATCTGCATCTTTTACCTGCCAATTATCCTGACACAACCATTTTAAATTGTCATCGTGGTGTGTATAATAATTACAGTGATTTGATTTTGCAGTATTGCATCATGGACAATGTGCGGACTGGCGTAGAATGCTCCGGCAACAAATACAGACAGTATGCCTTGGTTACTGATAATACCATCAACGCTACACTCTACGGAGCGTTGTTTTATAATAATGCCGGTTCAGATTACAACATTATTGCCGGAAATTTCATCAAAGTGGATGGGTTGAGTTCAGGCGTGGGTATTGCCGTACGTGAGTCAAAGAACAGTGTGAGCGGAAATTATGAAGTCGCCTGGAACCATGAAATTCGTGTGGTAGATGGGACAGCAGGGATTGAGCTGTTAAATGTAGCCTCGCCCCAAGTGAGGTGTAATGTAATTAAACTGGATGAGGGTGATGAACAGGCGATCAGCAGTACCGGTATTTCAGTATTGGGCTGTAGTTCTGCCAACATTACTCAAAATAGTGTAACAGGATATACCAGATCAAATACCTCGAGAATGGGTCTTTCCTGTCAGGTGAGTACTTCCTGTCAGATCGGTTGTAATTCAGTAGATAGTACAGGCTATGGATTTCATTTTGGAAGCTCCAACCTTTTTACAAATTTCAGGGGTAATAAAATGAAAAGCCATTTGGAGGGATTACATCTGAACACAACTGCCGTGATCGACACGCAGACACATGCCGGGAATCAGTGGCTTGGGAATTACTCATCATGGTATGGTGCTGTGAATATGAATGCAGCAAGTTTTTTCGATGTATATAAATCACTTTTTGTCGTTGACCCAAGTCTGCCAAGCATATTTATACCAACTTATCCAGATACTAGTATTGTTGCTCCCTATGTAGATAATACTGGGTGGTTTGTGTTCTTTCCTGATAACGGATCTTCTTATGCCTGTCCGGATTCAACTACTTGCTATCAGTCAGAATATGTTGGCGATGAAGGTTCTCCTTCACTTCTGGCAATGATTGCACTAGACAGTATGCTCAGCGTGGAGTACATTGAAGAAACCCAAAGTATTGCGCAGTTGATGCTCTATGAAAAATTGATGCGGGATACAGGATTAACGGGCAGCGACATCATTTTTCAGAATTTTATATATAACGAACCTATTTTGCATAATTTATACGAAGCGCGGTTGAGTCTTCAGGAATACGGTGAGGTAGAGGATTCGATGGCGGCGGTACTCCTATCAATGGACAGTACTATAAAAAGTTTTGGTGATTCAATCCGTTACTATCTCAACTTACAGTTAGAATCGGAAATGAATTACGATACGGTCATTACAGGGTTCAGGACATCATTAAATCTTTCCCGCAACATTTATGCATCGGTTATACAGCAGATGCGCTACGAGAACAATGAAGTTTTAGCTGAGGCAGGATTTTACAATAGTTTAGTTGATAACTTAGATGAATTGCCACTGATTAACGAGGAAGTGATTAATGAAGTAGAAATCGCTTTTGAAGAAGGAGGCATTGAAAGTATAGTGCCTTATCGTGAACAAATTTTTGGAATTGCCAGCCAATGTCCCTTTCAAGGTGGACAAGGGGTATTCCGGGCACGGTACTTTTTCTCATTATTTAACGATAGCATAGAATACGATGATGGGGCGGTATGTCTGGCTCAAGGAATATTAAAAACAAGCCACCCAGTAAAAAACATATCTCCTCGCCTGATTATTAAACCAAATCCGGCATCATTTAGTGTTGAGATAAAAATATCAGATTTTGAAGATGGACAGTACTCAATAGCCATAACGGATATACGGGGACGTGAATTAATGGTTAAAAACAATCTTTCCGGTGATTCAAATATTCGTGTACAAACCAATGAGTTTGTACCGGGTGTTTACTATGTAATTGCAAGAAAAAATAAAAGCCACCTGTGTAGAGAAAAATTAATAATAATCAGATGAAATCGTTCTTTAAAATATTAATCTTACTTGTCATATGTCAAATCTCTTTTGGCCAGGGAAATAATCACCAATGGTTAATTGGGTATTGGCCACCGAATTACTTATGTGGCCGAATGGAATTTGACTCCTCTGGATTTACTTATAATACAGAAATTAGAAAAATGGGTTTTTGGGGCACCCAAGGCAACATTTGTAATGCCAATGGAAATTTTTTAATGAGCAGCAACGGGGTCTGGATCGCCAATGCCAATAACGATACCATGCTCAATGGAAGTGGGTTGAATCCGGGGTATTTTGTAAATGGATCTCCGAATGGTTTATTAATTCCGAATGGAAACTTCTTTATTCCTACTCCTGGTGATACTTCCGGGTATACATTGTTCCATGAAACTGAAATCGATCCAACTTCTGCAAATTGTAGCCTTTATTATTCAACGATAGATTTGAAATTAGATACGGGTTTGGGAGGGGTTGTGTCAAAAAACAATTTACTACCGATTGATTCACTAGGTTGGGGATTAAATGCATGCAAACATGCCAATGGCAGAGATTGGTGGCTTTTTTGTTTAAAGAATTACGGCAATGTTATTTATAAAATACTATATTCAACTAATGGAATAGCTTCAGTTGATTCACAGGTGTTAAGTTCTCCAGCTAACAATGGAGGTATATTAACACAACTCCCGCTGAACTTAAGTGGAGAGTTAATTGCTTATAGTACTTATGATAATCCTGTTGACCGCAATAGCTATGTTGTACTTTGTGATTTTGACAGATGCACAGGCAATTTTTCAAATACACGAATTATTCCGGTTTCATCAGGATCATACATTTGGGGGATGTCGTTTTCGCCGAGTGGTCAGTATTTATATGCCAACACTTCAGGTTATATCTTCCAGATACAAACAACCAACTTGCAAGTGGATACAGTTGCTGTCTATGATGGTTTTTCGTTTCCAATTCCTCAGGCTGCGACTACTTTTGGAGCTGAATACCTCGCAGCCAATGGCAAAATATATCTCACCTCAGGTAATGGCGTACAGCACTTACATGAAATCAATTATCCTGATAGCGCAGGGCTATCCTGTGATGTACAACAACATGCCGTTAGCTTAGGTGTATGGCATTTCAGAACAGTTCCTAACCACCCCAATTATAATTTAGGTCCTGTGGTGGGGAGTGTTTGCGACACTTTAGCCATAGGGATAGAAGAGCTAAAACACGATTTCAAATTCAGTATTTCGCCCAACCCTACTAGTGATGGGAACATTAAGTTGGTTTATCTCTTACCTCAAAATAAGAATGGTCGCGAAACCTCGCGATTTGAAGTGTATGATATAACCGGTCAGTTGGTGTATAAAATGAATTTACCGCCCTGGAGTACCTTGCAATATGTTCACTTGCCGGAGCTGAGTAATGGAGTGTACACTTGTGTTATTAGAAGCGGTATGAGAGAAACCGAAAGAAATTAGTTATTCTTCGGTAAACTAAAATTCGAGCTGATTGACATATTTCAATAAAAGCGCTATGCCTTTTTTAGAAAATAAAATACAGCTTTGTAATGATTTTTTGAACTTTATCTGATTTTCTAACACTCCCATCCCACAAATTTTGCCCTTACCTACCCGACTTTTACCCAATCCACCGGCATAATTGTCAAACTAAAGGTATCAAACGGCTGAAATAGTTGCAGATTTATAGCTGTAAAACACAACTATTCTCATGACATTGAAATCAATGAAAGGAATGCTATGGAGCGCCTTGCTTTCCATCACCTTTACTGCTTGTACCAAGGATGAGCTGAACAATGAACCTTCCGCGAGTCCGGATGCATCGAATTACAGCAATGCCGTCGCTACCAAATGGAACGATATGGAGTTGTCGCTGATTCAATCCACGCCCGGTTTTGTTCCGCCTGTTGCTGCACGTGCATTGGCCTATACGCACCTATCTGCCTATGAAGCCATCTCTCCCGGAATTGCCGCGAATCGCAGTGTAGACGATGTCATGCACTACGACTATCAACTACCGGAAATTGATCCGGAGCAACGTTACAACTGGGCCTTGGTCGCCAACGGAGCCTATTTTCAGAGTGTGCGTGCCTTTTATGCGAATGCAGATGGTCACTATCAGTCCAGAGTGGACTCTCTCTATCAGGCATTGAAAAACGAAATTGGAAAATCGGAATCGCAAGAAGTTATCTCCCGGTCTGACAGCTATGGAGCTGAAGTGGCAGATGCGATTTACAACTGGAGTGTTATCGATAAGGGACATGAGGGATACAATAACTTATTTCCGGCCTCTTATAGTCACCAGGCCGGTCCCGGAAAATGGGAGCCTACTCCACCGGCGTTTCAGTCTACACCCCTCCTTCCTTATTGGGGATACAACCGTCCTTTCATGCCCGCCAATATCAGCGATGCATGTCTGCCGGTTGCGCCGTATTTATTTTCATCAGATACCTCATCCAACTTTTATAAAGACGCACTCGAAGTATTTAACACGTATAACCAGCTTTCACAAGAGCAAAAGGACATTGCTTATTTCTGGGCAGATGGTTCGGGGACCTATACACCTCCGGGACATAATATGAATATCGCGACACAACTGCTGCGCCTGGATAATGTTCGCCTGGACAAAGCCGCGGAAGTGTATTTACGGATGGGTCTGGCTTGTAACGATGCATTCATCGCCTGCTGGAAAGTAAAATATGAGCACAACATCATGCGTCCCGTTACCTTTATCAAACGCTATATCTCTGCGGGATGGATGCCCCTGATCAACACTCCACCATTTCCGGAATACACCAGCGGACATAGTTCTGTTTCTGCAGCCTGCAGTGAAGTCCTCAGCGCGGCATTCGGCAGTAACCGCCCGTTCACAGATCATACCAACGAAAGCATCGGCTTGGCACCGCGCACTTACAATAGCTTTACAGAAGCCGCCAATGAAGCCGCAATGTCCAGACTCTACGGAGGCATTCATTTCCCAAATGGAAATACGAAGGGTACTGCTTGTGGGAAGCAAATTGGTAAAAATGTGGTAGGGATTTATTTGTTGAAGAAGTAAATCTTTCTCAATCCTTCGAATTCTTGCTACCGGCTGCGGGCTACCGGCTACCGGCTACCGGCTTCCGGCTGCGGGCCTCCGGCTGTAGGCGCCTGGCTAATTGTCAATTTAAAATCCAATCCATTTTCAAATCATTAAACACATCTTCAAATTTTCAAATTTTCAAATCCATATTTCGTCATCCCGGAATCGGGACATAAATTTTTTAATTAATTCTGAATTTTTAATTAGAAATGAATTTCTTCCGCTCCAACCAAATTCAGTTCACCTCTCAGATTCTTATTTTATTAAAGTCAGAAATCCTTTTAAGGTTTTAGATTCATTGGTAATCGTTGAATATTGAACGATCCAAAAGTAGGTGCCGGAGGTGCAATCCACGGTATTGCATTTGCCATCCCAGCCGGTCACTAAATCATTTGTTTCAACTAATTTTTGACCCCAACGATTGAAGATTTGCAGCGTTGCCTGTTGAATGCCTTTCATTTCTATAGGAACAAATGATTCATTTACCCCATCACCATTTGGAGTAAAGACATTGGGCATCTCAAGAATTATTTCGCAATCGATAGAATCTACAGTCAAAGTGTCGGCCGCACTACAATTATTTACCGAAACATTTACCCAGTAAATTCCGGGTTGTGTAATAGTAAACGTTGGATTTGTTGAATTATCCTGCCATTCATAGGTAGCATTTAAAGTGGTTGAATTCAGCGTTAATGTCTCTCCAATACAAAGTGTGGTGTCGTTACCCAAATTAATCAACGGTGTTGAAGTGTAACTTACATTAAGTGTATCTGTTGTACTACAATTATTCACTGAAACATTTACCCAATAAGTTCCCGGTTGAGAGACGGTATACGTTGAATTAGCTGAATTGTCCTGCCACAGATAAGTAGCATTTGTAGTGGTGGTATTGCGCATCAAAGTTTCGCCCTGACATAAGGAGGTATCGTTACCCAAATTCACCAATGGTGCGGGAATATAACTTACATTCAGGGAGTCAGCCGCACTGCAATTATTGACTGTGACATCCACCCAATAAGTTCCCGGTTGAGAGACGGTATAGGTTGGATTTGTTGAATTGTCCTGCCAAAGATAAGTTGCATTAGCAGTAGTTGAATTCAGTGTCAACGTTTCTCCGTTACAAAGAGTTGTATCGTTACCCAAATTCACCAATGGTGCCGTATTATAATTTACATTCAGTGAATCAGTAGCACTACAATTATTCACAGTTACATTCACCCAATATATGCCTTGTTGTGTAACTGTAAAAGTTGGATTTGACGAACTATCCTGCCATTGATACGTAGCATTAGTAGTGGTTGAATTTAATACCAGGGCCTCTCCCGCACAAAGTGAAGTATCATTTCCTAAATTAACAACAGGAGGATTGATGACATTTACAGTAAACGATACCGTATCAGTATTACCATATAGAAAATAAGTGGTCGTGGTTAAAGGGGACACGGCAAGTAACGAATCGGTATCAATAATGACGTTAGGATTTAAACTATCCGCCCAGGCAAAAACCGAACTATTAATTGCCAGTAATTGTGCTGTATCTCCAAGGCAAATTTGTGCATCACCCGTAATATTAATTGCAGGTGTATTCAGCGTTAAGGATACTTCATCAATAAAGAAATAGGCACCAGGATTAGGTGTGGAAACAAATTGCTGGATAACAGAATTAGCATCAGTCCTGAAATTTCCAATGGCAAAATGAGTATACGGAGCCGTAGCAACAAAATTATAAGATACTTGAATCCATGTACTGGAATAAATCATAGTGCTATTCGTTAACAATGGTGTATAATTGAATGGAGTGCTACCGGATTGAATAAAAGGGTTTACCGAGAAATCAACCTCTACGTTTTCCGTTCCTGCTCCTCCATATGTTCACGGGATACCATTTGTTATATAAAAAGAAAACGTATAACTGCTTCCTACAACTAAAGGTGCAGCTAAAGTTTGTGAGACATACTCCCTGAAATTTGGTGAAGGTGAATACCACATGGCCATTCCCATAATAGCATTGCCTTGATATGGACTCACAGTTCCAAAAATAGAACCCGGTAATTGAACATTTCCACTACCATTGGTATGCAGGTAGTCAGGAGAGGCTGTTGGTGAGTTTGCATTCGACCAATTCGTAGCCAACGACCATTGTCCGCCAGTCACGGGGAAACCGGCATTGATTTCAAATCCGGGATTTTGCACTAGATTCTGACCATCCGAGTAGAAAGGTGAGATCGCAAGGAATAAGATAATTAATTTTTTCAATACGTTCATATAGCGTTACTTCAAAAAAAAATATTTATAGATTAAGAAAATAATTGTGATTCATTTTCCATTTCATTGAATGGCTACCATGGCATAATGGATAGGCATAGATTAGTTTATTGCTTCTTCACAGTTCACTTAAATTGCTTTCTACAATGGATCTTCAATTCAAAATCAGGGACATTCATTTCCACATCCAGGATTGATATAAATCAAATGAGTTCCTCTTCAACAACCAATTCATAAAGCATCAAGTGTACTTTCCAACCTCATCATACATTCTTCCTTAAACATTCATCATCCCGAGGCTTCGGGACATCAACTCATCAATTCATCAACTCATCAATTCTTTTATTGCTTTTGAACTTTTATATTTTTCAAAACCCCTTCTCCTTCCACAGTCAGTATGTACATCCCTGTTGCTATTCCTTTAACATCAATGCTGATGGGACTATTGATAGAAACAGAGGTGGCACTTCCGGCAATGATTTGTTGACCCTGAATATTGGATAATTTCCAGACGAGTGTTGAATTGCTGGTGTTCTTTAATGAAACATTGATTCGCTCTGTGGCGGGGTTCGGCCAGACAGCAATACCATCCGTAGCCACGAACTGTTCAATACCGGTTACCTGTGTTCCGTAAGGGAAACGGATATTATCGAGCCAGGCGCAATCCAGACCTGAGCTTACCAGGGCATCTTTATCATAAGTAAAACGAAGAAGATGTGATCCGGCAGTAATCGGAAATCCTGTATATGACCATGACGAAGTACCGCTCCAGGCGCCTAACTCAACCCCATCAATGGAGAAACGCAGGTAATCGTAGTCTTGTTCACTCGATAGCTTATACCAAAAAGTAACAGAATCATCCGCCATCGCCGTAAGGTTGAGGAGTAATTCACTGCTCTCACTATCGTTGATATCTCCATTGGTAGCGCAGTAGGTGCCTTCAAAGGGAAGGTAGGTAGTCGTGAGCCAGGGTGAATTTCCTCCCATGCCCCAGAAGAAGCGGTTGAAGTTGTTCGTTTCGAAATCTTCGAGGATGACTCCGGCCACACCTGCATAGGTTTTGTTGGCGAGATAAGCCCCTGAACTGAGATCGAGGGTGATGTCGTAGTTCGTTCCGATAGCTACGTTATTGACCATGCTGATTGAATACGTGGCATCCACATAATTTTGTTGGGCAATTACACCTGCAGAAAATGAATTTATAGTAATGGTGAGGAAGCTGCTGAAGGTACTGATGACGGCCAGCGATGAAGGCGCATCACTATGTCCATTGTTGAGACAGCGAATAGTGATGTTCGCGGTTTCTCCGGCTTCCAGGTATCCGTCTCCATCTCCACCGGTCACATCATCAATGCTCAGAATTCCTCCTTCCAATGCAGGTGCCTGAATGAGCTGTGAAAAGGAGGATGTCCAACTGCCTCCATTGCCATCGGTTGAGGTAATGAGAAACTGCGCGATATGCTGATCCGGTACATTGTTAGCAACAGTGTATTGAAAGGCATTGGCCATTGTGCCGGAAGTATTGCTGAGGATATCTCCCAACTGCGCTGTACCATTTACGATGGTAATATAAGGGTCTGTACAAGATAATGTGGCGGAAACAGCAAGGGCGTCTGCAAGTCCGACGTTTTGCAAAGTCAAATCTACATCAATCGTTTCCTGGAAATCTACCAGACCGTTGTTATTGCCTGTAGGATCATTTGCCGTACTGTTCTGATAAATCACATAGGGTCCACTGGCCGGAATGACAAGCACCTGCCCGGTGTAAGGAATCTGATTGAATCCGGTAACGGTAACGAAAATGGTATCCGGTACACCGATGGCAGCAAAGGTCATAGTGGCCACTCCTGCTACCACAGTCCCTGTAGCGATGACCTGTCCATTCATCGTCAATGCGACAAGACCGCCATCAAAACTGCAATTTACATTCAATGTGGTTAATCCGACAGGCATACTGGGAACGTGATTGACGGTCATGGTTTGAGGGATTCCGGTGCGCACTAACAATGTGGGATCACCGAAACAATGCCAGGTATCGGTCATTTCATATCCTGCGTTTCCATAATTATCATTCATGTGGAGACAACCATTTACAGAAAGTCCGCCGAAGGAATATTTTTTATTGGTAGCATACGTTTGCGTCAAAATATCGACCATCTCATCCTGTCCATCCATAGGCGGACTCCAGCTTTGATTGATCGATGACATAAAAGTAGCAATGGCACCGGTGGGTTGTCCATTCACCTGAGCTCTCAAAAATGTTTCCGCAAAACAAGGACCGGATGGTGAAGCGAACTCTCCGTTTACACAAGCCACTGACCAAATGAAAGGAAGCATACCGGTATTGGTCATATTCTGCACGTCGTTATTCGAAAGTCCGGTAGTAGAGCAACTGGTAGTGCTTCCATGACCGGTATACAACATCATGCTAATTCCACTTTGAAACAAGGTGAAGAGATCTGTGTTATTCGGATCACCGGGAGCATCTGTGGTGCCGGGATGAGTGCCATCGTAAAGCTCAGAAACGGTAGTATAATTAAAGTTCATCAGGTCGTTGCGCATGTTGATGGCATGTTCGAAATCCATCTCACCGTCGTCACCGGGTCCCTGATTACTCGCCACGGCAACACCCTGACTGTACCAGCTGCCATTGGCGGGAGGATTTATTTCATAAGCAAGCACACGTTGTACCTGAGTAATCACATCCGCATCCGATTCAGCAGAGAAACGTCCGATCATCACTTCAGCATAAGAATCACTTGCTAAAATATATCCATAACTCGGATCAGAAGTTCCTCCCTGCGCATAAAGCGTGGGTAGTTGTGGTTCATCGATAACAAGCAATACATACGTTAAGCCGTTGGTGTTATATTTATTTGCAATGAAGGTCTGAATATTTGCAGCAGTACCACCGGCAGCAAGGACATCTACCACTTCTACTTCAATACCTCTTTTTATTTTCCAGTCTACCAGCGGTTGCACCAATGGAATCCAAGATGCAGGACAAATCACCAGCATTTTACCGGTTTCTTCTACAGGCACGTAAGCGACAGAAGGGAAATTGCCAAAATGATTTTTATAGATCGATGCATAGTTGGCATCCATAGAAGTCAAAGCAGAAGAGCGCTGCAGTTCGTTAGGAGCAGGAAGAGATGGCTCATGGTAAACTTCCACGGTCATTTCGGTATAGACACGCAAAGTAGACGTCATTGCGTTGTACTGAAAAGGTTGCAGGAGCAATGTTTGTCCGCGGTAGTCGCGCAGGATATAGGGAGTACGGAGATCAGTAATGTTCGCCGGCCAGAACGCATCCACAGCATAAGGTTTCCCATAACGGTAAGGGATATCCGAAGGAAGTACAGTGCGGCTCAGGTTTCCTTTTGAAGGAGCGATGTTGATATTGGGATAGTCGGTGAATTTTGAAGAAATGATGCGCACCGACATTCCACCCTTATCCGGAATTACGAGTGATAATGCAAACTTTGGCAGATCAGGCGCACCTTCAGCGAGCAGTTCAGTAGCTCCCGGGCTCTTCACCAGATACGAAATGCCACGTGGGGTGTTAACTTCCTCGAGGAAATAACCTTTCAATTCCATTTTTACCAGACTCGATTGGATGTCGGAGCTCATGACCTGAGGCTTTGTCTCGGAGGGAGTTTTGGAAGAGCCGGATTGCCATTGGCCGGCATTAATGGTACCGGAGAAAAAGAGGAGAAAAGATACTACAGCAATGGTGAATAACCTGATCAATTTCATACGTTTTGTTTTGGATAATTCATCTAAATTATAAATAAATCCAATCCAAACGCCGCTATTCTTCCGATTTCTTATCAACAGCCTTACTTTCTGCGGGTTTCGGGAAGACGGGCTCGTAGGGGATGCCTTTCATCCGGGCTTCAAACCATTGATCAAAGATGATGAGCTCATGGCTGCGGGGGACCCAGCGATAGTCCGACTGGTCAGAACGAAGGAGATTGAAATCCTTACGCCGCTCCTCCCAAACCTCCTTAAAATCGAAGCCGGAACGGGAAAGCTGACTCAAAATACGGAAAATTACCACGTCGCGCTTGCGCAGATGACGCATCTTAGCTGTCCGTTCAATATGCTTCCGCATACTGCCTATCCGCTGATCAGCCAACTCAATTTTCTCGGTCGACAAGGTCAGGTAAATATTCATCATCCGGATACCCAGATTCCAGCCTTCACGGTCGGTTTCTACCTCCTTGGTTTGTTGGAGATGTTTAAAAGCTGACTTGTATTCTCCCTGCAAATATTTTATTACCGCCATGATGATGTGGCGCTTACTTAATTGCTCCGGAGTATTTCCAATTGCACCTGAATCAAGTATTTGCTGTAATACTTCTTCTGCTTCGCGATATCGTTTTAAGTAAATTAATGCGAAGACGGAGGCTTCTTTATAAATATTGAGATCGTTTGCATGAATAAGAAATACTTTTGCCGCCTTCTTGCTATTTTCAAAAGCTTCTTCAACTTTATGCAAGAAAAACTGCGTATATGCAAGATTCATGTAATTAATGGAAATTCGGCTCAAGTACCTAACACTTTTATTAGATTCTGTCAATTGAATCAAACGAAAGAGTAAATCTTCAGCTTTTGCATAATTTTCTTCGTAATGTGAAAGCTGTAATTCAAGCATCAATTGATTGTATAGAATATTGTTAAGTTTGCACTCTTTGAAGTAACCTTCAACCTCGACTATTGCTTCCTTCATTCCCAAGATCAAAGTCCTGTCATCAATAGATTTATATTGGACCTGGTCTATATATTTAAATATATGAAATTCTGACTTAATAAAATATATAAGGATATAGATAATTTTTCGATCCTTAGATTGCAAGTTAGAGCACCTTGATCATCGTTTTCTCGAAAACATAGTAAAGACATTTGTCTTTGTAGCAATAATTCCTCTTCTAAAAATTCATAATCTTTGCATAATCCAATCAACTTCAAAATAAACTTTCTTAGCCAAAGTAAAGGCAAACCTTTAAGTAAATAGAAAATGGTATAAAGATATTTGCCTTTTTAACAAATAGCCTTGAACGAAAAAGTTCTGAATAGTTTTCCGTATCATCTTGGAAATTTGAATTCTCACCCAATGTCTCAAAAATTCTATTTAATAATCTTTCCGATAGTTTTCGATATGCATCTAAATTTGGTTTTGAAATATTTCCATAGACTTTACTTACAATTTCTTCCTGACTTTTTTGTTTTCTTTTCCAGATTTCATCAAAAACTTTCAGCAATTTATTATTTTGAATACCCTGATTAGCAAGAGATTTTCTAGCATGCTTATGCTCGCTCTCGGTTAGCGATGGAATTAATAAAGAAAGTATTTGGTGATTATTCATTTTTTTATTACATTTACACCTAGATAAAACCCTTATCGATCATGTTAGAAATTATAATTACGCTTTTACTAGCGCTTGGTATTGAATTAAATGATGATACAAGCATCAATGTTGTTGATCAACAAACCGGAATTTCTTATGGTGTTGGTACAACTTTAGGGAGTGGCCAAGGTATTAATACCACACCATCAACCTATGTCCTCATGCGGGATGCTAATGGTGAATATTATTTAGTACAAAGGTAATTATTTCCAAAATACCATAAAATAGCACATATGGTACGACTTGTATTACAGTAAGTTAATTTATTAATTGAATATAAAGGACCTCAAAAAGGTCCTTTTTTGTTTCCGATGAGTACCCCTTTGTCCCTTGGTATTAGATGGAAGCCCTCTATTTTAGCAGCAGTAAAGGGTTTTTGTTATTAAACAGTAATTGTTTTGGCTTTTCTGTGTAGACCAGGTCCCGCTTCGGCGGGACTTCGTCTTTTAGGCCATTTTGTAATAAATCAAAGCGTACTATAAATCAGCAGTTTACAGCAACAATATTTTTAGAAAAATGAGATTTAATATCATTTTCAATCCAGAGATAGTCGATAAAAAACACATTTAATTGATTGAATTACAACCATTTTCCATGTATGGAAAATAGCGAATACGGAAATAATGCAGGATTCCCTTTTCCCAGCCCGTTCCTTTTGTCCCTTGATTGACCCTCTCCATGCATATAGTTTTGCTCTCAGTAAGGGTTTTGTTGTTCCGGCCTTAATCGGTCGAACGGCGAAAGGGCTTCCATCAGGAGGCCCTTCGCTTTTTACCCCGCCCTTCGTAATTTGGCCCCGTGAAGAAACTCTCCCGGTTTGAATTGCATTCGTTTTTAGAAGAGAAGGTAAGGCAATTCAATAACCCGTCCTTCATTGAACAGGATCCTATCTCCATTCCCCATCTCTTCGCCGGCAAGGCCGATATTGAAATTGCAGGTTTCCTCACGGCCCTAATTGCCTGGGGACAGCGGCCCGTTATTTTGCGCAATGCCCGACAATGGATGCAGCGGATGGATGATCGTCCGGCCGAGTTTATTGTCAATCATAGTGTAGCCGAACGCAAGAAATTCGGGGATTTTGTTCACCGTACGATGAACGGAGAAGATGCCATCTACCTCTTCAAAGCCTTGCAGAAAACCTACCGGGATGAAGGCGGGCTCGAAGGACTCTTCTCCAACAACTTCGCTGCCTCGGGAAATCTCGCCCAAACCATCTCCGCCACCCGTCGCCAATTGCTGAGCTACTCCTCTCCCGCCCGTACCGCCAAACATCTCGCCGACCCGCTTCGCAACTCTTCCGCCAAACGCATTTGTATGTTTTTACGGTGGATGGTAAGGAAGGATAAATGTGGCGTAGACTTCGGCATCTGGACAAAAATTCCGGCTTCCTCCCTCTGCTGTCCCCTCGATCTTCACTCCGGACGCGTAGCCCGCTCGCTGCATCTCCTCACACGCACACAAGACGACTGGAAAGCCGTGGAAGAACTCACTGCCAACCTACGAACGATGGATCCCGCAGATCCCGTAAAATACGATTTCGCCCTCTTTGGATTGGGAGCAATAGAAGGATTTAAATAGAGGAAATTACTTGGCGTATTGATTGTTGATTTCTTCGTCGGTCGGAAAAACGATCACCGCATCGCCGGCTTTACGTACCCAGTAGAGGTATTTTCCGGTTCCCTTGCAGGCATAAGCGACGATGGAATCACCGGGCTGCATATTCAGTCGGGAAAAGGTCTTCCATCGCTTATCGGCTTCCTGTGATGCTACTTTCACATCTAAATTCTCCTTGCATTCATTGCGGAAATAGGCCCGGTAACTTTTGGAATAATCCTGACATTGCGAACAGGGCTTCGACCATTCGCTGCGGTATTTCACCAGACAACGGTTGATATCTTCTTCACTCTTCGCGATACTGAAAACGCAGAGCATAATGGTAAAAGCAAGGATGGTTCCCAGCGAATAAGTAATGGCACGTTTCATTTACAATAATTGTTTTTTAAGATGATTTTGGCTTCTGCATTTCCGAGCTGCTTTGACTTATTCCAGTCGTCGCATGCCCCTTCTTTATTTCCCTGCGCTTTTTTCGCAAAGCCACGGTTATTATAAGCTTCCTGGTTGGAGGGGTCAAGTTCAATGGCTCTGTTGAAATCTTCAATGCCCTTCTCGAATTCACTCAAACGATTATAGGCCGCCCCTCTGGAAATATAGGCATTGACATGGTCTTTGTCGAAAGCGATCACATGATTATAGTCCTGCATCTCTCCTTCAAAATCGCCAAGCATACTCTTCATAAAGCCCCGCTTGATCCATGCATCGTAGTTGGTACTATCGGCCTGAATGGATAACTCGAATGCCTTGAGTGCATCCTTGATTTTATTCTGTGAGAAATATTGAATCCCCTTATTGAAGTGGGCATCCGATTTCTTCTTGTCCTGTGCTACCAGCGTAAAAGGCAAGAACAAGAGTATAATTTTAATCCAGAGTAATCGCATCTTTATACTTGTTTTCTGAAAGAATCCGGATCAGATGATCGAAGGCTTTCTGTAAGGAATAAAAATCTTTTTCACTGGCTACGGGAATACTCAAACGCCCGTATCCTCTTTTTATTTTCTGCACCACGAGGGTACGCGTCACGCATTCGGGTTGGTCCTTCATGCAGGGAATACACAATAGCTTATCCTCCGGTTCATAGGTAATGGTAAGATCAAGATCGGGAGAAGGGGCCTTGTCCTCGCGGAGCAGGTTGCCGTTTTCGTCGCGGAAGCTGACAAGGATAGTGCCAGTTTTCAGCTCGACCTGAATCCGTTCACCCAGGACTTTATTAATAAACTCCACTGTTTCCCCCTTACCCGGCGACTGACTGTAAGAAAGGCATGAAAAAAGATTCATTCCTGCGACCAGGAGCAGTAGTTTGCTTTTCAGGACAGAAGTCCGAAATGGGTTGAAATGATAGTTCATCATGGCGCTCAAATTTCAGGTTTCTACTCCAAAAAGCGGCAGAAAGTTGCTAATAAATACAACCAATGCCGCAACCAACCAACGATTGCCTAATGATTGCCTTATGTTACAGCATTTACCGACCTCAAAAAGGCTGAATTTCCGTCTTTTATCCTTCCTTCTCCTCTTCTCGGGGAGTCTGGCAGCACAACAGAACTTTCTGGAAGTTCCTGTCAAATTAGAAATTGAAAAAGGCGATATGAAGGAAGTCGTCATTAAAGTCAAGAAAGACGGTAAGGACGCCTTCACCCAAAACGGATCCAGCAAACTCCGTTTCAAGCTCGACTTCAATAAGCAGTACACGCTCATTTTCACCAAACCGGGCTACATTACTAAAACGATTCAGATCAATACCAAGGCTCCGGCAGGTCGCATAAGCAACGGCTTCGATCCCTATAAAATCGGTGTCAAACTCTTCCTCCAAAACGCGGAGAACATGGTCATCTACAACCAGCCGGTAGCCAATATCAAATACGATCAGAACCTGGATGAATTCAATTTCGATACGGATTACTCCAAGTCGATATTGTCGGCCATCTCCAGAGACACGGAAGAAGAAACTGCAGCTCCGACACAAAATTCTACTCAGCCCGCTGAAACTCAAATCGGAAATGAAACCGGTACTCCAACAGGAGGAACAGGCTCCGGCAATGAGTCGCCGGTGAATCCAACTCCCGCCCCGGAACCGATAGCCACTGAACCACCACCAGCTCCGGCTCCTGTACCAACACCTGTTGCGGATACACCTCCAACTTTAACGGCTGGCACCCATAATGAACCTACACCTGAGGCCATCACTACCCCACCGGGAGCGGGCGATGAGGATAAGAAAGCCCTTGCAACCGGTTCGGAAGGCGAAAGCAACACGTCAGCTGCAAAAGTCTCTTCAGGAGAAGAGCAATCCAGAACAGCCAAGGGCAGCGGCGATCAGGACGAAAAGCGAAGAGGAAGAAATAACTCCGGTGACGATGGCTTAAATAAAAAGTTAAAAGTCACGAGCGGTGAAGATCCTCTTAAAGTCACCTCAACCACGAGCAATGGTAACGATGCGCCTTCGGGATTCACGCCTGCTAATGAAAGCGAAAAAATCACGCGTGAAGACATCGTAGAACGCAATCGTGTGGTCACCAAAATAAAAGTCATTAAAAACGGTATTCAAACCGAGTATAGTCGCGTTTATTATAGTTGGGGAGGATTGTATTATTTTAAAAACAATACCATGTCGATTTCAGAGAACTTGTTTGTGAATTGGACGGGGGTGAGGAATTGATCAATTGATGAATTGATGATTTGAAAATTTGAAAATTTGAAAATGGAATGATTTGAAAATTTGATCGCGAGGCCTCGTGATGGAATGATTTGAAGATTTCCCTGGCGGGAGACAGGTTTGATGATTTAATTGCGAAGCCTCGTGATTTAAAATGGGATATTTTATTATAAGAGGTTTTTGATCGCGAAGCCTTGCGAGGGGATGTTTGGATTTTCATATTTGATGATTTAAATGTAAGCCGGGTGTTTTTTGAGTTTCAGGAAAAGCCTTCCATACCGAACGAAGCGTAAAAAATCCTAAATTTGGTCATCCGCTTCGTGCGGTACCCTAACCTATTTAATGATTCAACCTAACAAAAAGCATTGTGAAAAAAATCAATATTCTTCACCTCCTCTTCTCCCTCCTGTTTCTCCATCTCACAACACAAGTGCAGGCCACAACTGCAGACAGCAGCTCGATACGGATCCGGAAAGTCATTAACGATTTTCAACGATCGATTGTGGAGAAGGATAGTACACTATTCTACTCCATACTTTTTGACAAGAAGACTTCGCTTGTTGGGATCATGTCAGCTCCTACGGAAATGTCCATTAAAAAAAGCAATCCCGACTTTCAGGGGATATCGGTATCTACTGCCACGCGATTCATCAGAGAAATATGTTCTACAACCAAAATGCAGGAAGAAAAGATATTTAATATAGAGATTAAAGCCGACACACCTCTTGCGACGGTATCTTTTGACTATGCCTTCCTATCAGAAAATAAAATCATCCAATGGGGCCAGGAGCGATGGACGCTGGTGTATGCCGAAGCACAGTGGCTCATTACCCAGATTAATTTTAGCATCCGGTTTCCGGAAATAGAAGAATGTCCTTACCCTTTAGAGTGAGCATTACAGAAATGCAAAGCCCGGGAATGGTTTTATTCTTTTTATAAAAGGTCAGTGTAACACTATCAACTCTTGAATAAATCTTTTACAAAAGAATAAATTTTCATATCTCGTCTTCACAAAATAAAATAAATAAGACAAATGCCAGTATTGCACAGGTCATTCATACTACTACAGGACTCCTCACCTATTTCATTGTACCACTCTGTCTTTTCCTGCTTGGTGTAGCGGCACGCACATGGCCAAAGGGAAAATGGATGGTCATTGCCGGATTTTTTAGTGGTCTCATCACTGTTATATTTATAGGCAAACTTTCCGGAGAACTTCACTCCTCCTATGCCGGTCTCTATCAACGCATCATTGAAGGAACTATTCTCGGTTGGATAGTGCTTTGTTCTCTTTATCTAAAAAGAATTCATCCTTGACCATATTCACAACATCATAAAAATATTTAGTCCTTTTCATTTCCGGTTTGCTGGTTTCCTCTTGAAATTCAAACCGGAAAACATGTTTATCTATTCATAACAAATTAAGAAGAACTCAACGCATTTCAAAAAACATTGTATTTTTACGAACACAGAATTCAATAAAAAATGAAGAATAAAATACTCTTTGTAGTCTGCTTGCTAACAGGATTAATGTTCATCAATTCAGGGCTCAATAAATTCTTTTTCTATATGCCTATGCCGAAAGATTTACCGGAGAACATGTTAAATTTGATGAGAGCATTTATGAATATTGGTTGGATCATGCCATTAATTGGATTCATTGAAATTCTCGGTGGGATACTATTTATTACAAGTCGATTCAGGGCATTGGGAGCGTTAATTATATTCCCAATCATCATCGGGATACTATTGACACATATTATAGATTCCCCTTCAGGGCTACCCATTGCAATTGTATTATTAGCTATAGAAATTTGGGTGATCTATGAGAACAGAGAAAAGTACTTGCCGTTAATAAAGTAAAGTTCTTACCGGGCATTAACTTCCAGTTAGTCTAAGCCTAAAAGTCGTACGTTCTGATTCTGCCGCCCTACCGACCTGCGGTCGGTAGGGCGTGAAAAAAGGGAGAAGTGTATCTGTTGTTTACCAGTGTTGTGTCCCTACGGGACTAACCAGGATGACGTCCCTACGGGTCTAACCAGGATGACGTCCCTACGGGACTAACCAGGATGACGTCCCTACGGGTCTAACCAGGATGACGTCCCTACGGGACTAACCAGGATGACGTCCCTACGGGTCTAACCAGGATGACGTCCACCAGGATGACGTCCCTACGGGAATTAGGGGAAGTGATATAGTTTTACAAAAAGGGCGAGTAATGTCCGGAATGTCAGAAGGAGGGAATTTAGTTGAAGTATAAATTATAATCAAATAAAACCAACCACATGAACAAAAAAATCATCGTCATTGCAGGACTACTCCTTTCCTTCGGACTTGGAGTCTATTTTAAAACGTTGAATGCGACTGAACCTGAAAAGGCATTCACCATTCTCTCGCCTAATAAATCAATCCTAACAGAAAAAAACATGAAACTCGGAGCATTTTCAGTAAGTCTTAGTGTTAAAGATCTTAAGACCTCAAAAGAATTCTATGAACACCTTGGCTTTACTGTTTTCGGTGGAGGGATGGAAATGAATTACCTGATTATGAAAAACGAGAATGTACTCATCGGACTGTTTCAGGGTATGTTCGAAGGGAATATTCTCACCTTTAATCCGGGCTGGGATGAAAATGCAAAAGATTTGGAAAAGTTTGATGATGTCAGAGAGATTCAGGAGCAATTAAAAAGCAAGGGGATATCTATCGACAATGAAGCAGATAAAAACTCCAAAGGGCCTGCCAGTTTTATGGTTAAAGATCCCGATGGGAATGTGATTCTGTTTGATCAACATCGTTAAAACTTCATTTAAAATAGCTATATTAGTTTGCCTGATCTTTTAAATAAAGTTAAATCTGAACACCTTATTCTACGTTTAGAGGAAGTGAAAATACTGATTCCATGAACGAGTTTAAAATATCACTTAAATAAAACAACTATGAAAACGTTGACGAAAGAGATGCAGGAAGCCATTACTCCTCAAATGGCCTTAGAACTATTAAAAGAAGGAAATAAAAGGTTTGTAAACAATCTGAAAGTTAACCGGAATCTTCTCCAGCAAGCCAATGAAACCTCGGACGGTCAACACCCCTTCGCAGTGATACTAAGCTGCATTGACAGTCGTACATCTGCAGAATTGATTTTTGACCAGGGACTGGGAGATGTTTTCAGTGTCCGCATTGCCGGCAATATTATCAATGAAGACATCCTTGGCAGTATGGAATTTGGATGCAAGGTGGCCGGTTCAAAGATTATTGTTGTACTCGGCCATACAAAATGCGGTGCGGTAAAAGGTGCCTGCGACCATGTAGAAATGGGGAACCTGACCTCCCTGCTCTCCAAAATAAGACCTGCGGTAGATGATGAACTAACCATTAAGGATAACCGCAATTCATCGAATAGCGAGTTTGTAGAAAAAGTGGCAATTATCAATGTGAAAAGAACCGTTAAGTCTATTATGGAAAGAAGTTCTATACTAAAAGATCTCATTGAAAGCGGATCCATCGGTATTATTGGAGGGACGCATGACATCAGTACCGGTGCTGTTACTTTTCTCCCGGAGACGATGCATCTGGGGAAAAATAAGTAACCCTTCACTGATCCTGTTGCAAAAAAGCCCATACCTTGATTTCGTTTTAATACCTTCTCTATTAAAAGGAGATATTAAAAGGATTTCGGGTAAGGGCTTCTCCATTCTTTAGGAATCTTATCCATTAAAACTATCGGTCCATGGGATGGCTATTTAAATACCCGCAAAAGATTCACATTTTATTCAGATCTGTAAAGGTCAGCATTTCAAGAAACGGGTATATCCGCAAATAAAAATAATCTATTTTAGTGCAACAATCTCACTACTAATTTACGACACAGGCATGGCCACTTTTACCACATTGAACATCGTCTACTATTTCTATGAAAAGTAACATCCCTGCCCTATCGGAAAACACCACGTTGCGTTATTTTAATTTTATTGCTTTATATGTAGCCCAAGGTATTCCTGAAGGTCTTGCTTTATTCGGAATTCCGGCCTGGCTGGCCATGCATGGAAAAACACCCGGCGAAATTGGATCATTCGTCGCTGCAGTAGGTTTACCCTGGAGTTTTAAATTAGTAGTGGCACCATTGATGGATAGATTTACCTATCTGCCTATGGGTCGGCGAAGACCATGGGTCATCATCGGACAGTTAGGGCTAATCTTAAGTTTCATCGCAATGGCATTCGTTCCCGACCCCTTGAATAATCCGGAACTCATGCTGGCAGCCGGCTTTGCGTTGGGATGCTTTGGTGCTTTTCAGGATGTCGCAACGGATGGAATGGCGATTGATATCGTACCTACTGATCAACAAGCCAGAGCAAATGGTTTTATGTGGGGCGCAAAAATTATTGGAACTTCTGCTTCACTTGCATTGGGCAGTTGGATGATTAATGCCTACGGTTTTAAATCAGCGGTATTAACACTATCTATTTTGGTTGGGCTCATCATGCTGGTACCGGTCTGCCTGAGAGAGCGGCCGGGCGAAAAATTTCTACCCTGGACTAATGGGAAAGCCTCTCCTGAAACAGAAAAAATGCAGCTTGGAAGCTGGTCGGTTATTTTAAAATCATTGTACAAAGTTTTCAGTTTGCGAAATAGTTTATTGCTGGGGGTATTGTTATTTATTACACAAGGATCCTACAATTACATTGCCACCTTGCTTCCGATATTTACTGTCCAGGCGCTGGGGTGGTCCGACCAGGCGTACTCACAATATTTCGCTACGGCAAGTTTAGCAGGAGGTATTGGCGGTATGCTCATCGGAGGTATTCTTATTGATCGCTTTGGAAAAATAAGAATGATGAATATTTATTTTGTCATTCTCATCATTCTGACAACAAGCTTTGTACTTCTCAAATCCTACTGGACCTCGGTAACGTTTATTGCAAGTTTCATGATGATCTATCAATTGCTGTACGTTTTTGCCTGCATTGGAATATTTTCGATTGCCATGG
This sequence comes from Bacteroidota bacterium, assembly GCA_016713925.1. Taxonomy (NCBI): domain Bacteria; kingdom Pseudomonadati; phylum Bacteroidota; species Bacteroidota bacterium. Next base: position 273,072 of record JADJOH010000006.1, on the reverse strand, counting down.
AATGTTGCTGGAAAAAAGTTTCTGCCAGTCAATTCACCATTTACATGACGATCGGAAATCTGGGAAGAATTGCAGGTGCAAAACTCATCGGACCGGTCAAACTAGAACTCACCTGGGAGTACACTATTCTTGTTTTTGCCGGATTGATAGTGATGGCATGGGGAATTATTCAATTCCTGCATATTAGAAATCATGTCAAGCATTTACATAAACTGGAAGGGCTTTAGAAATTACTTTAGCTTTGTAAAAGCAGAATAGTATAAATATTTGGATTATAATTCCCAAATTACTTTTTTACTTGATAATTTCCGCAAACATGACACCAATGTCCACGCATGATTTTATTTGAAGTGGTGAGCCAAATATGACCATATTTACATTGCCATTTCATCTTGGCTATAGGTTCATATTTTTTTGACAAAAACTTACCTCCCCGTGATTTTGCTAACGATTGCATATCTTTAATGCTCAATTTTCGGTTTTTGGCACAGAAAGGGCACCATGTATTGCAAATTCTGACAAGATTACCAGGTGCTTTCCATTGATGCCCTTTATTGCACTGCCACAATAATTTGGTTTTAACATTTACATAGGAATTAGAAAGGCACTTGCCACCCTTAGTTTTCGCAAACTTCTTAAAAATATCTATGTTTAATTTGGCATTTCCAGAACAGTGGGCGCACCACCAACCGCTTTTAATATTATTCGGCTTGGCAAGCCATTCATGACCATTTTCACATCTGAAAAGAAGGTGCGTAGACTTATTTATATATTTATCAGATAAACAAACCCCTTTTTTAGAAATAGCGATATCTTTAATCTCTTGTAAATAATGACCTTGTACTTCAAATTTCATACACTGTTTACACCAACTACCTCTATAGACTGTATTATAGCTAGCATCCCAGTTATGCCCTCTTTTACACATCCAGGAAAGGGGAGAATATTTATCTATATATACTTTACTAAGGCATTTACCACCGTGAAGTGCTGCAAACAATTGAATATCCTGAATGTCGTATTTCATACTATTTTAATTTTAAAAATACTCAACTAAAGTAGTACATTTAATCTGACAAATACATCACAAAATCTAATCCATTCCTATTCTCCACCACTGAAATGCATCTATTAAGGCATCTCTGTCAGGATAACTTCTAAACACCTTTGTTACCATTTCATCGTATCTATCAACCCCTATAATCATACACCTTGCCTATAATATAGATGTTGAAAAGATAAACAATGGTAAAGAACTTAATCCAAACAATCCATCGAAATAAACGGCGACTTTGGTATCACATAAATTTAGAGGATAATAGAAGAAAGAATAAAACTGTCGCCATAACTAATGAAAATCGAACAAATTTAACTCTGTCTGAATGCTGACTTTCAAAGTCAGAACGATCCATCAATTTAGCTACTTCTATTCCTAATCGATCGAAGGCAAGTTCATTTTTGATGATATAGTCCCACGCACCATTTTTTACAATATTCATTGCTATTTCCCGATTATCCTGCGCTGACAATACAATAACCGGAAGATCAGTATAGGTAGAACATAATTCTTTTAATACCTGTAGTCCGTTCTTGCCCTGGTGATTATTTGAAGAAAGGTGGAAGTCGAGCAAGACGAGATGTTGACCTTTGAGATTTTCCGACAAAGCTTCTTCACCCGTTTTATAATGTGTAACAACAGTTCCGGAAAAACGTGATGTTAAATAATCTGTCAACAATTCGCGCATCAGTTGATCGTCATCAATAATAGCTACATTAAATTTTTTGTCGGTTAACATCGATTGAGTCTGTTGAGATGTAAATATAATTGCGAATTCAATTCATTATAATTCATTGTCGTTTACGGACTCACCATGCTGACTAATATCCAATCCCATCCATTCATGCTCAGGATGTACACGCAAAGGTGTAATTCGTTCTGTCAGTTTCAATAAAAGATACGAACCTCCAAAAGTAAATGCAGAAATAATGATGAGAGCAAGCAGGTGATATCCCATCAATGTAAAAGATCCGGTAATCATACCGCCCTCCTTTGCAAATACTGCAGTAAATATCATTCCCACTATACCTCCCACACCATGACAGGGGAACACATCCAGTGTATCATCAATATCAGACTTGGATTTATAATGTACCGCAAAGTTGCTGATAACACTCGCTGCAAAACCTATAAATACGGCAGGACCGAAATCAACGAATCCTGCTGCAGGGGTAATCGCTACTAACCCAACAACAGCACCAATGCAAGCACCCAATGCTGAGGGCTTTTTTCCTAAAGCAGCATCCAGCAGAATCCAGGACAGCATCGCTGAAGCAGAAGCTAACATGGTATTCATAAATGCTATTATGGCAACGCTGTTAGCGGCAAGGGCAGAGCCGGCATTAAATCCAAACCATCCGAACCAGAGTAAACCTGTACCTAACAATACATATGGGATGTTCACCGGTTGATGACTTTCATTCTTTTTATGAATTTGCCGGCGTCCTAATACCAGAGCTCCCGCCAAAGCAGCTAAACCTGCTGAAATATGTACTACTGTTCCACCCGCGAAATCAAGAACACCCCACTTAAAAAGAAAACCATCGGGATGCCAGGTCCAATGTGCGAGCGGGCAATAAATAAAAACGGTAAACAGACACATAAATATCAGATAACTCCAGAACTTAATCCGTTCAGCAAATGCACCAATGATGAGCGCCGGAGTGATGATTGCAAATTTCATCTGAAAGGCTGCAAAAAGAACAAATGGCAATCCGCTCCCTAAAGTGGGATGCGGCATCGTGCCTACATTATCAAACATAAAAAAAGTAAAAGGATTTCCAATCCATCCTCCCATATCGTCACCGAAAGCCAGACTAAAACCGAATACATACCAGATAATACTAACGACTCCCAGCGCAATATAGGTCTGAAGCATCGTAGATATAATATTTCGCGGATGAACCATACCTCCATAAAAAAAAGAAAGCCCCGGAGTCATGAGTAATACCAATCCCGATGCAGTTAACATCCAGGCCAGATTACCTGTATCAAAGGCTCCATTAGCATCAGGATGAACAGCGGGATAAAAGGCAGCAACGACAGCGAAAATTAATAGAATGGCAAAGATGATGGTACTCGTGTATGAACCAATTTTAAATTTCATAGAAGATTTTTATTTAGTTGCATATCCAATTTGGCTGCAGCGCATCAACGAAAATATTAAATACAATTATAAAAAGCCTGCTAATACCTTTAAAATTAACATTTCTTTTTTTATGCCTTTTAGATTACAAACCGGTCCGTATAAATAAGTGAATTCCCCTTTTCATTTCAAAAGTCAAATATTACATATGGAATTGGTAACCAACGTAAAAAAAGCTAAAAGTGCATCAAAAGCATGACGATTAATTGAAAATTTTGAATTACATATTTTGCAACTTTTATGCTTACCTTTGTAAGAACCGTTCCTATTTTATCAGAATGAGTTACATTAATTCTCAGATAGCGTTAGAAGACGATGCGCTTAAGAAACATCCTTCCGGTTTAATTATTTTCCGGTTTATTAAAGTCTTATTATTTAAAAAACTCAAATGTTAAACGTCTCTGCCCTCTTTATACCCATCTTCCTGCTATTCGTTTTAATTGAATGGTACATCAGTTACCGGAAAAAGGATAATACCTATGCGTCCGGAAATACAGTGATGAACTTTACGATTGGAGCTATCGATCAAATCGGCTCCCTGATTTCTTTTGTATTGTTATTTGTTGTGATGGAATTTGTATACAACAACTATCGACTTATAGAAAACAATAATGTCTGGTATCAATGGGTAGGGGGATATTTTGCGGTCGATTTTTTATCCTACTGGTACCACCGCTGGTCGCATCGGGTCAACATTCTTTGGGCGGGACATATTACTCATCATTCTTCCGAACACTTTAATTTTTCCAACGGGTTTCGCACTTCTTTTTTCCAGGGTATCAACCGGATTATCTTCTGGGCATTTCTTCCTTTGTTTGGCTTTTCTCCGATTATCCTCATCGTTATTTTTAAAGTTTCCGGCCTCTATGACTTTTTACAACATTCAGCCTATATACCCAAAATAAAATATATCGATAAAATCTTAGTCACCCCTTCGGCTCACCGTGTTCATCATGGAAAAAATGAAGTCTATATTGATAAAAACTATGGTTCAAACTTTATCATTTGGGATCGCCTGTTTGGTACATACAGAGATGAAACAGAACCGGTGAAATTCGGAATTACGAGTGCATATATTGACAATAATCCGGTTACGGCAATTGGAGGTCATTATAAATTTTTATGGCAAACGATGCTTCGCACTCCCCGCTGGACTGATAAAATCAAACTCTGGTTCATGCCACCGGAATGGAAACCAACGGCGATGCTTCCGATTTCTCCACCCGTGACTTCCTCCGCTATCCCTGTTTCTACCAATCTGGTACATTATGCCTACTTCCAACTCATCAGTTGCGTTGCCGGGATTATCCTCCTTTTAGTATTTAAAGACTTTCTTTCCATCATGGAAATAAGTGTAATCTCATTGGTGGCCATTTCTTCAATGGTCAACGTTACCTTGATATTCAACCGGAACGTCAGCAAGAATTTTGAAAAGCAGGAAATGCTTCGAATCATTGTGGGTTTCCTGCTCGTTTTGATAAATAGCTACCTGAGCACGGATAATTATTTATGGCCGGTGACTCTTTTTCTAAGTGTATCACTTATTTTTATTTTCATCATTTCTACGTTTACAAATCATGAAAATTCCATTTCCGGATCACATTAATAGTTTTCCGTGAATAAAAAGCAAGGCCCATGGCAAAAGAACATTCCTACAAACTTACACTCAAATGGACAGGGAATACCGGCCATGGAACTTCCGATTACAAATCTTACGAGAGAAGTCATATCATTCAGTCGGAGCAGAAAGTGGATATTGCCGCTTCATCAGATCCGGCATTTCGTGGAGATAAGACTAAACATAATCCGGAAGAATTGCTCATCGCATCACTATCAGGTTGTCATATGCTCTGGTTTTTACATTTATGTGCAGATGCCGGAGTTATTGTAATCGATTATGAAGATCATCCGACGGGCACCATGATCGAATTGGAAACCGGAGGAGGGAGATTCAAGGAAGTAACCTTGCATCCTGTGGTGACCCTTCAAAACAAAGAATTCGCCGGAAAATTAAATGCCTTGCATCAACGCGCACATGATTTATGCTTCATTGCCAATTCGGTGAATTTCGAAGTAACACATCAGCCAACCGCTAAATAATTATATTGCTTTCTCTATAGAAAATAGAATTCGAATGATTAAGTAAATGAGTTTTCCAAAAAAATAAACTAATTTTCCGCCATGGCTTCATTAAATTCCCTTCTTCTTGAAATAGAAGGCTTACTGCCCCATCAATCAAAATCTCAACCTGCCATTTCCGGTGCTCCTGTTGGTTGGCATATTGAACATAGTTTGCTTACCATTAACCGTATCATCACCGCATTAGAAAAATCAGATGCTACAGGATACAAAAGTAGTTTCAAGTTAAGTAAACTGATTGTTTTTAGTATGGGAAAAATCCCCCGCGGAAGAGCGAAAGCACCGGGCATTGTCCAACCGAAGCAATACGACGAAATGAGTTTGGGTAGTCATCTGGAAAAGACGAAAGAAAAAATGCAGGAACTCCATCATATTCCAAATGAACACTATTTTGAACATCCCTATTTTGGACATTTGAAAGTTAAAAAGACCATACGTTTTTTAGTGATTCATACCCAACATCATTTATCAATTATGAATGACATCGTGAAGAGCACTGAAGCATTATAAAGAGAAAAGTATAACCCCTTTTTTCTACTTTGGCTAAGAGGAAAAAGAATCTGATTTCAATATATTATCCCACACAATCGAAAACCAATGAAAGCAAAATTCAAACTAATACTATACACCGGAATTTTAATATTATTTTCTTCATGTAGTTCTAATCGCGACGAGCAAATTACTACTCATGAAGTGATCCCTTCTGACACTACTTCGCTACCTCAGTCACGTATTGAAATCAACACGTTGCTAGACTCTTTTAACATAGCAGCAGCGAATGCCGATTTTGACACTTATTTCAATTTCTTTTCGGAGGATGCAGTTTTCATGGGAACTGATGCTACTGAAAACTGGAATAAGTCACAATACATGGAATGGTCTAAACCCTATTTTGATAAAAAAGAAACATGGAATTTTAAAGCACTTGAACGACATGTGTTTTTTGACAAAACAGGAAACTTAGCCTGGTTTGATGAATTACTTGAAACTCAAATGAAAATATGCCGGGGATCGGGGGTGTTGATGAAAGAGGAAAATAATTGGAAGATAAAACAATATGTACTTTCAATGACCATTCCCAATAGTGAGATTGATTCGGTTTTGAAATTGAAAGGAAAAGTCGAAGATCAGATCATCGCGAAACTTAAAAGCAAATGATTTGACTAATATACAGTGAATTCACGATGCTATCGATTATTCGCCCGATTATGGTGCTGATGATCTGGACAAGGTAGGGTCGTTACATGTAACGCCCCTACCTATTTCTGGAAGACGATTTATTTATGGGTATTTTATTATGCCATTTTGTTCTTGTCATGCCTCTTCTCCAGTAGATATAGGTGCCTTTCATGTAACGTCCCTCCATCTACGAGAAGAATATCTTTAAAATAATTTTTATGGAATTAATACTGCTTTTGAATCCTGTTATGGCTTTTAGACAACGAAACCAGTATTTAAATAAAACAAACATCTATATCCATCACCACTTCTCTTTAAAAGTGTTCTCAACCCTATTCTATAAAATTATATAAAATTAAACTCATGACTTACATCAAAACAGGAATCAACAAACCGGGCATCATTGAACTTCTCTTTTATAAAGGTGCAACTGGTAAGGCCTTATCCAATCTGGCACACACCCTCTTACACGGACCTTCCGGATTGAATCCAGGTGAAAGAGAACTCATCGCTGCCTACGTTTCCAAACTCAATAACTGTGAATTTTGCTGCAACTCCCATACCTCAGCCATGCAAGTGCATTTGAACGGACAATCAGAAGCAGCCCTTGATTTTTTGAGAAATAATGAATCAGTACATCTATCCGAAAAATTAATTTTCCTTCTAAAGATTGCAGAAAAGGTGAGGATGAGTGGTACAGCCGTTCTACAAACTGATATTGATTTTGCAAGAAAATCCGGGGCTACTGATGAAGACATTCATGATACCATCCTCATTGCTGCAGCATTTTGCATGTTTAACAGGTACGTGGATGGATTAGGAACAGAAAAAGCAACCGCTCAGGAATATCAGGAGATGGGTCAACGAATGGCAAAGGGGTATAAGTACCCTCCGCTGTTTTTGAGAAAATTTGTTTTACGGTTAATGAAATAGATTCATTTCCCTCGTACTCGCTCTGTTACTCGCTCTCTTCCACGCTCTGTTACTCGCACTCGCTAATAGATGAGAATAATGTTATTTCCGATCCTTGTAAATGGCGACCACAAGGGTCGCCCCGACAGATAAATTCAATGATCCACTATTAACCCTCCTTATCCTACAAACTACCCATCAATTCTTATCTCTGATCAAATGTATCCCTGAAAAGGGGCCTTCTACATGTAGCTTTGTTTTAAAATAAGGGAAATAACATGTTGATGAACGAATTCTGTACAGGATACTTTCTTCCGAAAAATGAAGAACAGGAATCCCTCATGAATGAGTACAAGAAAAAAAGAGTGCTTTTCGGAGAACCTTCCAGAATACAAATCCTCCGGCAATTGGTAAAGACAAGACCTTTTACAAAATCTGTCTATCCTCCAAATTGGAGAATCGCCTGAAAAGAACACTTATTAAAATTTGAAATTGTTTATCTGACTTCGACAGGCGCAAAAAAAATTAGCCGACCCTAATGAGCCGGCTAATTTTATTTTTATTACTATTCGGATTACTTACCTTGAGGTGCGTCAGGAGCATCTATAGAAAGCAATTCTACTTCGAACACCAATACGCTGTTTGGTCCGATTTTACCACCTGCTCCACGCTCGCCATAAGCTAACTCAGAAGGCAGGAATAATTTCCATTTAGAACCAACAGGCATCATTTGTAACGCTTCTGTCCATCCCGGAATAACACCACTAACAGGGAAGCTTGCAGGCTGTCCACGCTCAACAGAACTATCGAAAACAGTACCGTCAATTAATGTTCCATGGTAATGTGTAGTTACCTTGTCATTCAGGCCTGGTTTAGCACCGGTACCCTCTTTCATAACAATGTATTGCATGCCGCTAGCCGTAGTTTGTACGCCGGCCTTTTTCTTGTTCTCTTCCAGGAATGCTTTTCCTTTCGCAACGTTCTCTTGTCCTTTCATTTTTTCCTTTTCGGCCATGTAGCCTTGAATGATTTTGTCAGCATCTTCTTGTTTCATGGTCGCCTTGCCTTCAAAAACTTCCTTTAATGCCTGGGACATGATGTCTACTTTCACAGAATCAAATCCACTGTTTTTCAGGTTGTTTCCGATTGCTACACCTAGTCCGTAGCTGACTGAATCAATTGTGCTGCTCATTTTAATGTCGGTTTTCTTGTTTTGTGCGTTGCAGGAAGCCACCATAAAGGCCGCTGCCAAAACAGGTAATAAGCTTTTTTTGAGGTTCATTTATATAAATATTGGAGGCGCGAAAATACAAAATTGCAGTATTCCTCCGCAGAAAAAGAATGAAGGTCTTATGAAACAAGCATTTAATAATTTAACAAGATGGGATAGTGTACCTTATCTTTGACGCGATGGATTTTGAACTTACCTCTGATTTTAAACCAACCGGTGATCAACCGGATGCTATAATACAGCTAACCAATGGTTTAATAAACGGGGATGTGGCCCAAACCCTGTTGGGCGTGACCGGTTCAGGTAAAACATTTACGATTGCAAATGTGATTCAAAATGTGAATCGCCCTACTCTTATCCTGAGCCATAACAAAACCCTCGCCGCTCAACTTTACGGTGAATTCAAGCAGTTTTTCCCTAAAAATGCGGTCGAATACTTTGTTTCCTACTACGATTATTATCAACCGGAAGCTTATCTCCCGAGCTCGAATACCTATATAGAAAAAGATTTATCCATCAATGAGGAAATCGAAAAGCTCCGGCTAAGTACAACCACTTCGCTTCTCTCCGGCAGAAGAGATATCATCGTGGTCTCCTCCGTTTCCTGCATTTACGGTATGGGAAATCCTGCTGATTTTGCAGAGAATATTATCCGTATTCAGTCGGGGATGAAGATCAGCAGGAATGCGCTCTTGCATCGGTTGGTGTCCAGTTTATACTCCAGAGCCGGTGCTGAATTTAAGAGAGGTACCTTCAGAGTTCAAGGCGATACGGTAGATGTTTTTCCGGCTTATATGGATCTCGCCTACCGTCTGAGTTTTTTTGGAGATGAGATGGAAGAAATTGCTACCATCGAACCCTCTACAGGAAAGAAATATGAGAAACATGAACATCTCGCCATATTCCCTGCTAATATCTTCGTGACCTCTCCCTCCCGTCAGCAGCAAGCCATTTATGATATTCAGGAGGACATGGTGAAGCAGGTGGATTATTTCAAGGAAAATGGCCGGGCGCTGGAAGCAAAACGGATTGAAGATCGTGTGACCTTTGATTTGGAGATGATCCGCGAGTTGGGCTATTGCTCAGGGATAGAAAATTATTCCCGCTATTTTGATGGTCGTCCTACTGGTCAGCGTCCGTTCTGTTTGCTGGATTATTTTCCTGAAGATTTTCTGATGGTGGTGGATGAGAGTCACGTGACCGTACCGCAGATCAGAGCGATGTATGGTGGAGACCGGTCACGAAAAGTGAACCTCGTGGATTACGGTTTTCGATTACCCGCAGCGATTGATAATCGTCCTTTAAAATTTGAAGAGTTTGAGTCGATCATTCAGCAAATAATTTATGTGAGTGCTACTCCTTCAGAATATGAGTTGCAAAAAAGCGAAGGTGTTATTGTAGAACAAGTCATTCGTCCAACGGGACTCCTCGACCCTCCTATCGAAGTGCGCCCTGTTGGCAATCAGGTGGATGATTTGCTCGAGGAAATTGAAAAGGTAATCAAACGGGAAGAAAGAGTGCTCGTCACCACACTGACCAAGCGGATGGCGGAAGAGCTGGCGAAGTACATGACGAAATTGAATATCCGTTGCCGCTATATTCATTCGGAAGTGGAAACACTCGAGCGGGTGGAGATATTGAGAGATCTTCGACTCGGTGTATTTGATGTGTTGATTGGTATCAATCTTTTGAGAGAGGGACTTGATTTACCGGAAGTATCGTTGGTAGCCATCCTGGATGCAGATAAGGAAGGCTTTCTACGCTCCAATCGTTCGCTCACACAAACAGCAGGACGAGCAGCAAGAAATCTCAACGGAAAAGTAATTATGTATGCAGATAAGATTACAGAAAGCATGCAGAAAACAATAGAAGAAACAGATCGCAGAAGGTCGAAGCAAATGGCCTACAACGAAGCGAATGGACTTGTCCCCACTGCTCTTAACAAGCCGAAGTCAGGGATTCACACTCATCTTGAAAACAACAAAAGCAATCTTTCCAATGCCTATATCGAAAAGAATGAAGCCAATGTGGCAGCGGATCCGGTCATCCAATACATGACGAAGGAACAATTGGACAAAGCCATACAAACCGCCAGAAAGAACATGGAAAAATCGGCGCGTGAGCTGGACTTCATCGATGCAGCGAAATTCCGCGATGAGCTCTTTGGACTGGAAGCCTTTTTAAAGAAAAATTCGGGAAATAGATGGGAGCCATTCAACTGATACTTACGATTTGCCTGTATATCATTTCCATTGTACTTTCTTTATTACTGGCGATCACTTCCCGCAAATTCCGTGACGAATCCATTCGCATGCCTCTGGCATTACATCTTGTACTTGCCATTTTTACGGTGATATTTGCATTCACTTTCCCCGGGCAACCCATCAGTGAATATCTCATGCTGTTCGCTGTTTGCAGTGGATTGTCACTTTCCGTTTGGGCCTTGAAAAACCAATATCTTTCCCTGCCTGTCAAATTATATCTGGGAGCTTACCTTTTAACCATCGGTTTATTTTTTTGGTCTCCTTCTTTATTATTTTATTCCATCAGTGGGAATTATGGAATCTACAGAAAAGAACAACAGTTCAATCTCAAGGAAAATTATTATTTGGTGGAGCAGCAAAGTATGATCAAAACTATAGATTTGCCGGTCAGGTACAAGGTCATTCAGAAGTTTGGTATCTACAATAAAACACTGGACAGAGATCTTGATTTCGGGAACACCCTTGCTTCAGCGGCACTTGTAACCTTGAATGATGATACATTGATCATTGAAGGTCAATATATCAACAGTCAAAAGACCAGGATTGGAATAAGGCCAGGTTTTAAGAGTAAACAAATCACCCGAAAATCGCCCTAAAGAACAATAACTATCCATTTGACATTACAATTCGAAATCACTAATATTGTAACTGAAGTCTAAAACGCATATGAAAAAAATACAGCTAATAGCTACACTCATGTTCATTACCGGGATGGTTGCCGGTCAAACACATTCGTCTGAAATCTGGTTACTGGATATCACACAAAAAAATAATAAGACCCTCGCCACCACTCCTACAGGATGACCCAGAATGAGCATTACGACAATCAGCCCTGTTTTTCCAAAGATGGACAGTTCCTGTACTATGCCAGTATGCCCGATACTTTGCAGAGTGATATTTATGAATTTCATGTCCGAAAAAAAATAATCCGACAGGTATCCAATACTCCTGAAAGCGAGTATCAGCCACAGCCTATTCCTTATGCTAAGGGAAAGCTCTCCGTAATCAGAGTGGAAATGGAGAAATCACAAAAATTATATGAGATGAGTCTGGATGGTTCCTCCTTTGACCTGCTCACTCCCAATGAAGATTCCGTCGCCTATTATTGCTGGATGAACGACACCACCATTGGTGCGTACATGCTCGATGGTGCTGGCGGCATGCTACAGCAATTCGATATGATTCCACAACAAGCCATTATTTTAATGCAGGGAGGTTTCGGCAGATGTTTAGCGCGAATTCCCGGTAGCAGTAATCTGAGTTATGTTCAAAAGGGTTCTGATAAAAAGAATACCGTCATGAAATTTGAGATGGCTACAGAAGAACGTATGCCTGTTTGTGAATTGCCGGATGGAGTAGAAGATTTTTGCTGGGGACCCGATGAAAAAATCTACTGCGGAGATAAAGGTGTACTCTACATGTTCGATACAAAATCAGAAGGCGCTAAATGGGAATCCATCGGTGACTTCAGCGAAACCATCGGCAATTTCTATCGCATAGCCATGAGTCCGATGGGTGATAAGATAGCGATTGTCTCCTACAAAGGCGAGAAACCTTAAACGAAGTTTAAGGTTTAAGGTTTAAGGTTTAAGGTTTAAAGTTCAAGGTTTAAGGTTTAAGGTTTAAGGTTTAAGGTTTAAGGTTTAAGGTTTAAGGTTTAAGGTTTAAGGTTTACCATGAAGCGTATCGCTTTTCGCGATTCTGCTTCATGGTTTTCACTCGCCTTACACCCTTAGGCTATAAATGATTTAATCAGTCCTTTCTTTCATTTAGAATCTTGAAGCAATGAAGTTAAGCCAGCAGCCAAAAGCTAGTAGCCGGTGGCCGGTAGCCGGTAGCCGGTAGCCGGTGGCCGGTAGCAAAAAGCAATATTCTAATATAATCACTACTCCTTGTCAACAAACACATTCGATTACATCATCAGAGGCCAGGGAATTGCGGGGAGTTTGCTTGCATGGTTTTTATTGCAGTCCGGAAAAAAGGTGCTGGTAGTAGATCCTGTACGGAAAAATACCTGTTCGAAAATTGCGGCGGGATTGATCCATCCTGTTACCGGAAGAAGAATTGTTAAATCATGGAATGCCGATTTGTTTATTCCCTTTGCGCGTAAAACGTATTTAGAGATTGAAGATAAACTGGGAGAACGTTTTTTTGAAGATTATCCGGTACTGGAACTTTTCAACGATGCCGGTCATCGCAACGACTGGGCCGGAAGAAGTGCTGATGAAGGCATGTCAGATTATGTGAAAGAAGAATGTGGTCCGGGGCAACTTCCCAAGGGAGTTTTGGCTTCTCACGGTGGACGCTGGGTAGTGAATGGTGGCTGGGTGGATACGCGCCGATTTACAGATGCTTTACGCAGGTACCTGATGAAATCGGGAAGTTTTGAAGAAGGTTTGCTGGAATATGATCAGGTCCATTTTCATGAGGATAAAATTCAATGGAAGGAATATACTGCGGGTGCGATCATTGACTGTAGCGGTGTGGATGCTATTCGTCATCCCTTATTTTCAGATCTTCCGTTTAACCCTTGTAAAGGAGAGATTCTTCAAATCAATACCCATGGTTTACCGAAAGATATGGTCATTCACGGTGCAATGAAAATAATACCGCTCGGCGGATTAGAATATCTAACGGGTGCCACCTACGATTTCAATCGCATCGATGAAGAAAGTACGGAAGAAGGACGAAACAAGATCATAGCCGCATTGGGTAAGATGATAGATGTCCCGTATACGATCTCTTCTCAATTTGCTTCCATTCGTCCCTCAACAAAAGACCGGCGGCCAATTATTGGAAAACATAAGGAAAATAATAAAATCTATATTTTTAATGGACTTGGTTCAAAAGGGGTCATAATGGGTCCGTGGATGGCCCTGCAGCTTCGGGAGTTCTTAATAAAAGGCGAAGAACCTGAACAAACCTTAAATCCTTATCGTGAATTTTAAGTATTACCGTAATTAATTCTTTTACCGGTCTATACTTTAAAAACCACTTGAAACAATGGAATAAAAAATCCCCGGCAAGCTAAATTCTTACCGGGGAAATTTAAGGGATGCACTTTCTCTACTCCTGCTTTATAATCCGGAGTGAACGCTGATCATCGTTTGTGGTAAACACAGCGGTATAGATTCCGGCAGGTAATGAGTGTTCCTGAAGCAAGTAGCTGTTATCCGTTATAATTTTTGAAAAAATCAATTGTCCGAGGATATCATACAGTTGAAGATGTACTTTTTTTGTTCCGCGTCCCTCTATGCTAAAAATAAAATCGCCTGCAGAAGGATTAGGGAAAGCAGATACATTAAAGCTATCCTCCACGTCTCCTTCACGGCAGGGCATCGAAACCACTTTCCTTCTTACTTCACTTTGTCCACAGGTATTCACTGCATACACAGAAATATTTCCGGCTGTCGTTTTAAAATTAACGGTAACGGAAGGTGAAGTGGTGGTGAGCGACGTGGTGGTGGATAAGACTGTTCCATCGAAAATTCTCGCACCTGAAGGCACTTTCCAAAGATAAGATGTAACCGGATTATTTGGTGTTATTGAATAAGGCACTGCCTGTTGATTTGCACATACCGAAGCAGCTCCGGAAACAACTGATGTTTTCGCAGGGATAGCTTTCACTGCCAGCGTACGTGCCGCACTAATACCACAACCATTTTGAGCAGTTACGCTCAACATAGCAGTACTGAAAGCAGCACTGAAGTTGGCCTGAACAGACGGGTTCCCCTGTCCTGAAAGTATCGTTGCACCGGGTGCATTAAAACTCCAGTTATATAGCATCCCGTTCACCGGTGATACTGAATAAGGAATTGCTGTTACATTGCAAAGACCTGAATTCAGACCTGAAATCGTTCCGGGGACAGAGGGGATATTTCTTCTGACCAACAATGACCGGTACTCTCCACCACCGCAAGTGTTCATGGCTCTGACCTTTAGAGAATCGTTAACTGTAAATCCGGGGTTGTAAGAAACGTTGACAGAAACTGTTCCTTGTCCGCTATTGATAACAGCACCTGCAGGAACAATCCATTCATAGGCAGTAGCACCCTGAACCGCAGCAATACTGTATGTTCTGGACTCTCCCGGACAAACTTTAGCTACACCACCTGCAACAGTTATTCCACCCGGTTTTGCAGGTAACAAAAGCTGACAGCAGTTATAGTGCAATTCAGCTTTTGAAAACACATCATCGGCAATAGTGGTTGCAATCAATCTCCCCGGAATATCATCGCAGGGAGGATGTATGCCGCCCCAAATTCGGGAGAGTGATGATTCATCAGCGGCATCCTGATAAGTGGCCCATTGCAATTGAATATCCTGACTGGGTCCATCTTCAAATACCAAAAACTGATCTTTAACGGCAGTAAATACTCCCAAACCACCCGGAAAATATTTACTACCCGTCATCTTTGTAAGTATTTCAGCGGCCGCTCTGGAATAAGTGGAATGGCCGGATATATATCCTGCAAATGGAGGAGTAACAAATGAAGGTCGCTGATAAGGCATCCAATCTTCAGCCAGAATCCAGCCCACTCCGGCTTCATCCACATCCACATTGTCAATGACAGAATGCCCTCGCCATGCATATAATTTTATCTTCCCTACATTGGCACCTCCATCGGCCAGTAAATCTCCGGGAAGAACCAGTTCAATATATCCGGGGATGAGTGTTATTCCGGCGGGATGATAGGAGAGCGTGGTGGAGTCGCTACACTGACCAAGGTCGGCCATGGCACGTATGGCTGAAATTGGACGCAAATAATCATACCATCCTTTAATGCCCCACACGGATATCGCCACATCGTGCATTGCACCTCCTAAAGCAAAATAGCCTTTTACGTCCCATTCCAATGCATCAAGCGGGTTACCTGCTCCTTTGAATTTTCTGGTTTGTAGAGGATGATCAGTAACATAATTAAAGAGGGTGAACCAATGACCGGGAGGTGTTTCGGAATCAGGTCCATCTGCCCAAAACTCAGCAAGCACACGGGCATAATCTCCTCTGGGCACCAGATTAGGAGTATAGGGTTGACCGGTCACCGGATTTTGACTATAACCGGTATTGCTGGTTCCTCCGTCAATCAGGTTATAGAAATTCGGATAGTCGGCCACGTTAGTTGGCAGGTTATTTCTGTTGCCCATGGTTGCAGGAGAAATATCCCATTTCACACTATCAGAAGGATCAAGATGCGATGACCAAACAGAAACAAGTTCGAAACCATATTTATATTGCGGAGAAGTACCTCCACCATTCATTTGCAACATGGGGGTGCACCCGGATCATGGTACACTTTATAATTAAATCCATTGCGGGTATTCACCGTCAAATCGGAAGGACTAAGTGCGAAAGGTACTACCTGTCCCCATTCAGGACTCAGGAAGGGAGGTGTAGCTCCGGGTATGGGGTTCCCGCTCTGATCAATAAAGAGATTCAATGTAAGGGGTTGCCAGCGATTATAATCTACAATATTGGGGTTTCCGGGCACATCCACATTTAGCGATGGGTTTACCGGCGCATAACTTGTATTCGTATAGGCATTCTGTTCGTTGGAACCATCCTGCAAGCCAAAGTTAATATACCCTTGTGCAATATAATTTCCAAGTGCACCGGGGTTACCACCTGCATAATTTGTAGAAACATAAGCAGTATCAAATCCCAGTGAATCCATATGTACCGCATACGCTTTAAGCAATAAACTTCCTTGTGGAGAATTGGCAAAACGGTGCTTTAACAAACGGTAAGCCGCATAACTGATAGCTTTTTTCCGGGCATAACTGACGGAAGCAGGAACAGGTACTCCGTTAAAAGGTAAGGTGAAGTTATTGACGGTCTGTCCAAGGAGAAATCCGCAGGAAGTAGAATCATAGGCTGACCAAACATCCCACATGGCAGCCGAAAGGTGGAAAAGATTGCGGGCATGAACTGTGGGACGTGCGAAATCTTTTCGAATCGAGGCAAGTAACAACTCGTTCCACTGTCGGGCAACACTTAATCCTGTTGTACTTACAGTGGGATAATCAACGGAGGGTGCGCAATTAGGATCCGGATTAGCAGGACATGGATCGCAGGCATCCGCAAGGCCATCCAGATCATAATCGGCCGAAAGGGGAGCCAAACCACAATTATCATTCATACCAAGGATATACCCTGCACAAGAGCCGGAGATCACATCCTTCAGACCATCCCCATTGACATCAATAAAGGCAAAATCATAGCTATTGGCTGTCCAGGGGAATATCGTTACTCCGTTAGGGTTAGTAAACACGCCATTATCATTGCGGTATATGGCCATGCGGCGACTGCTGTTGCAAGGAGGGATATCTACATCCACATCCGCTACTCCGATATCAAGGTCACCATCGAGATCGAGGTCAGCGGCGTGTACGTTGCCACCAAATCCGTTTGATGAACTGAAGTTAAGATTCGTGCGCGTGATAAATAGTCCCGTATCAGCTGTAAAAGAATTAGTGGTGAGTATATAATCACTACCGTCGTCCACCACGTAAAGGTCTTTCTTTCCATCCTGGTTAAAATCCGCAATTTCGAACATGTAAGGTGAGGCGGCGGTGACCAGGTTTTGCCAATTGGTGAAAGTACCCGAACCATTGTTAAATAGTAAAATAACTCCTCTCGCATTCCAGGGAGCAACACTGTAAAGGGTTGTGTTTTTAATAATATCGTTGTCGCCATCATTGTCCATGTCGGCAAACTGAACAGCTGTACCGAAGGCTGAATTGCGCAATATTCCTAAACGTGCCTGACTTTCATTAGTAAAATACCCGTTTCCATTATTGATAAGGAGATAGTCTTTTGCAATGCCTCCCGATGAATTAGGTTTATAATTGACGAAATAAATATCCGCGTGATTATCTCCCGTGACGTCACCGCCCCATACAGCGCAAAACAAAGGTGAATCATCGGTGAGTACCGGAAAACGCAGGGAAGATTCATTCACCAGACCAAGCCAATTGCCCAAAGCATCATTTCCTCTGTTGCGATAGTACATCGGTTGCTGACTGAACGTATTGGCGATGATTACATCCTTCCAGTTATCGTGGTCAAAATCTCCCACAAATACATCGCGGGCGAAATTCACGTTACTGATAAATTCAGGAGCAAAAAGTGTGGTTTGATCTGTAAATACACCGTTGACATTCATCAAAAGGAGATTGGATTTCCCGGGTTGGGTGGAATTGGAGAAGGGCTCTTTTCGTACGACAATAAGATCCTCCCGTCCATCATTATTCAGATCAGCGGGCCACATATCTTTCTCTTCCCCATCACTGTTCGCGACTGTCGTAAGGATGAGGCGTGAGGTGGTTTCGTTTTGCCAATCAAGCCAGGAACCCTGAGCCATGACTGAAGGTGAACCGCCAAACATGAAGTTTAGAACGGCAAGGGTTAGAATTATCCTTTCAATCCTGAATGATTTGATGTTAGCTACTGACATGGGGAGGCTTTTTTGGCTTTCTCAAATGTACTGGAAAAATGAAAGTGACGCAATACTTTTAAGGGTCAATTTTAGTTAGAGAAAACTCTATTCACATTTCAGAACTGTGACAGAAAGGGTATAATTGAAATCCAGGGTATTAAAATAGCGTCGATTTATTCAATTTTAATACACTCTACCAAATCACTTTGGATTAATAGGAGGATAATTAAATCCCATCTCCCTAAATCGTTAATACGGGTCAGATCTTCCCCTTCAAAAACTTCGCGGTATGTGATTTCTTCACCTTCACCAAATCTTCGGGCAGCCCTTCAAAAACAATATGGCCTCCCTCCGACCCTCCTTCCGGACCAATATCAATCAGCCAGTCGGCGCATTTAATAATCTCGAGATTATGCTCGATGATGATGAGGGTATTCCCATTTTTCACCAATGCATCGAATGCCTTCAATAGCTTGCTGATATCATGGAAATGAAGTCCGGTGGTGGGTTCATCGAAAACGAAAAGAGTATTGGTCGCATAATTACCCTTGCCCAGAAAGCTGGCCAACTTAATGCGCTGTGCTTCTCCACCACTCAATGTGCTGCTGCTTTGTCCCAGGCGGATATAGCCCAGACCAACATCTGCCAGCGGTTGAATTTTCGCGGTTATTTTTTGATGAAGACTTTTGTACTTCGCCGGACCGGAACCTTCTGAAAAGAACTCCAGCGCCTCATCTACCGTCATATCAAGAATATCAAAAACAGTATAGCCACGATATTCTACGGCGAGCACTTCTTCTTTAAAACGTTTTCCCTTACAATACTCGCACTTCAAATAAATATCTGCCATGAACTGCATCTCCACCGTAATCACCCCTTCTCCCTGGCACATATCACATCGGCCACCCTCGACATTGAATGAAAAATGCGAAGGCTTAAATGAACGCTGACGCGCCAAAGGTAAATCGGAAAATAAATTACGGATCTCATCAAAGGCTTTGATATAAGTGATTGGGTTAGACCTTGATGATTTACCGATCGGATTCTGATCGATCATTTCGGCTGCTGTGATATCATGGTAATTCCCATCCAGGCGATCGTAATTACCTGTTGCTTCTCCATAGCCGCCGAGAATTTTCTTCAAAGCCGGATAGAGAATTTTCTTCACCAGGGATGTTTTACCTGATCCGCTCACTCCGGTAATTACCGTCATCACGCCCATCGGGAATTTCACGTTGACATGTTTCAGGTTGTTCTCACGAGCGCCCTTTACTTCGATGTATTTCTTCCAGATCCGTCGCTGTTTGGGAACTGGAATCGTTTCCTTGCCGCTCAGGTAGCGACCGGTCAGACTTTCTTTATCCTTCTCAAGCTCCGCGCAGGTCCCCTGGAAAACCAACTCACCCCCATGCATACCCGCCATCGGACCAATGTCGATGAGCTGATCGGAAGCACGCATTATTTCTTCATCGTGTTCCACAACAATCAAGGTATTGCCCACTTCCCTGAGCGACTTCAATACTTTAATGAGGCGTTGTGTATCGCGGGGATGGAGACCGATAGAAGGTTCATCCAGAATATACATGGAGCCGACCAGCGTGCTGCCGAGGGAGGTGGCCAGATTGATGCGCTGTGACTCACCGCCGGAAAGGGAATTCGATAATCGGTTCAAGGTTAAATAGCCTAAACCGACATCATCTAAAAACTGAAGCCGGCTGAGAATCTCTGTAAATAAACGTTTGCCAATTTGCGCGTCATTCTCGTCGAGCTGAATGGTATTGAAAAAAGAAAGGACGTCCTTCACCGGCATCAGCACGATCTCCGACATCGACTTCCCTGCTACTCTCACGTAATTCGCATCCAGACGCAAGCGGGTTCCCTTACATTCCGGACATACGGTTTTTCCTCTGTACCGGGACAACATCACCCGATACTGAATTTTATAGGTTTGCTCTTCGAGGTATTTGAAAAACTGATTGAGTCCTTTGAAATATTTATTACCGGTCCAGACGAGCTCTTTGTGAAAATCACTCAACTCAAAAAATGGTTTATGCACCGGAAAATCGAATTTATAGGCATTCATCACGAGCGTATCATTCCATTCTTTCATCTTCTCCCCCTTCCAGCAAACGATGGCACCCTCATAAATCGACAAACTTTTATCCGGAATAACGAGATCATCATCAATACCGATGATGGACCCGAATCCCTCACAATTCCGGCAAGCGCCGTAAGGATTATTGAAACTAAAGAGATGTACGGAAGGCTCCTCAAACGAGATCCCATCCAGTTCAAACCGGTTGGAAAAGGTATGCAAGGTCCGGCTTTGCTCGCTATCTACTTTAAAAATACAACAGGTTCCGACGCCCTCATTGAAAGCCGTCTGAACAGAATCGGCGATACGGGCTATTAATTCTTCATCCGGCATTTCAGAAAAACCAATTCTATCAATCAGCAAATGATAGCCCGGATAGATCACCGGCTGAACCACCGGAAGGATTACTTCGGTCACCTTCTTCTTTGAAGCGGATTTCTTAGCAACCGTTTTTTTGGCTGCTTTCGCTTCCTTTTTAACCTCCACCGGCTCCTTCAATACCTCTTCAATTTCCTTCACTTCGCCATCCACCAGCAACCGGTTAAAACCCTTCTGAAGCAAAATATTCAAATCTTCGGCAATCGCTCTGGATGGATTATGCATCAATGGGCAGGCGATTAAGAAGCGTCCTTGCTTGAAGTCGGTGATGAAATCGACCACATCCGATACCGATTGTTTCTTGACCATCTGACCGGAAACCGGAGAGAAGGTCTTCCCTACCCTGGCAAATAACAATTTCAGGTAATCATAAATTTCAGTTCCTGTTCCGACGGTTGAGCGCGGATTTCGGGAATTCACTTTCTGCTGAATAGCGACGGCAGGAGAAATGCCCAGGATATAATCCACCTCCGGCTTGTCCATCCTTCCAATAAATTGCCGCGCATAGGAAGAAAGGCTCTCCACATATCTCCGCTGACCCTCGGCATAAAGCGTATCAAAGGCCAGGGAAGATTTTCCGGAACCGCTTAATCCTGTAATTACCACAAATTTATTCCGCGGTATGGCCACATCCAGCCTCTTGAGGTTATGCATGGACGCCCCTTTAATTATTATAAAATCATGGGGATCCAGTTTAGAAACGTCGTTGTTCTTGTTTTGCATAATGCCTAAGGCAATTCAGAATTTACCCGGCAATGAACAAAGCAGTTTATCCGGGCTGCAAAATTGCTAAGAACAGAGTGAATTAATGAGGAAGTACTAATCATTAATCTATAACCCCCTCATTGGCAAACAATATTTTTTTCCATTTGATCGAACATCCGATCGCCTTTGTAAATGAAGTACTGACCGGCTTCCCTTCCAGCAATTCATTGACAGCAGTTTCAACATACTTTTTTGTAACCTCTGCCGGACTATCCGTATTATCATCAATTGCTCCAATATAGCGAACGACCCAGTTCTCCTTTTCTTTATTTAAGACATAGACATGAGGAGTGCGGGTGGCACCATAATTACGGGCGATTTCCTGTGATTCATCATGGAGATAACGGAAAGGAAATGCTTTATCCTTTGCTCTTACAACCATATTCTCAAATGAATCATCCGGATAAGCTATCGCATCGTTGGAATTGATGGCTACCACCGGATACCCTTTTGATGCATATTTGTTATGGAGTCCGATGATCCTGTCTTCGTAAGCAATGGAAAACGGACAATGATTGCAGGTAAAGACGAGAATCACTCCCTTTGCTTCGGGATAATCTTTGAGGGACACTTTCTTTCCATCAATATTGGTGAGTTTGAAATCGCCGGCAACATCTCCCACTTTATATCCCGCATCAGTGGTGTTTAGAATAAAGGAGGAGGTAGCGATTACAAGCAGGCTCAGCAAGGCATAAATTGAGAATTTTTTCATGGTATATACTTTTGGATGATTGTTTTTAACTCGTTATAGTTTAGACTACCTTCATGGAAGGTTTGTGATTTATTTTTTCTGTCGATGACAACAGTGGCCGGAATAGCACCTTGCCAATCAACACTGATCTTATTAATCCAGCTATTGTAATCGGGTTCGTCCAGTAGTAAAACTTCAGACGTAATTTCATTTTTCTTAAGAAAAGGCTGAAGCTTACCGGTAAGATTTTTCTTAAAGTCAAGGCTTAAGTAAACGAATTTAATAGGTTGATTAGCAAGATCTTTTTCCAATTTAATAAAGTCAGGTAATTCTTCAATACATGGCACACACCACGTGGCCCAGAAGTTCAGGACGAGTACTGTATCCGATGTTTGATTTATCCTGGAGAGTTGAGATGAACTCTTCTCCGTTGAACTGAGAAACAGTATTAAGAACGCGAATAGGAAACGAAGAATGGACATCCTCGAAGGTAAACAGATAAAAGCACAGGTTTATTTGAATGTTCAAAAAAAAAGATCGCTCCGGGGAACGATCTTTTGAAATAACCATATGAATTCAAACTACTTAGTATCGAATACCGGGAAGAAATGTCTGACAATACGGCCGCCTTTTTCAACAACAAAATTGATGAGTACATCAAATGTCTGACGGGCACTGACATTGAATATGCCTTTTGTGTTTGCAGGTGCCGGTTCTGTTTGCAAAACGGCTGTATTATTGATTTTATCACCTACTATATTCACTTCACCAAGCTGGAAAGAAGGAATAAACTCGCCTTTATAATTGACCACCTGCACTCTTTGCCCCTTTGTAGCTGGCTTAATAACCATACTTTCAGGAATATCATTTATATTATAATTTCCTGATGCATTGATAGATACCTCACTTAATTGAATGGAAGGTATAAGTTCACCATTGTAATTAACGGCTTCAAAAATCCCGGTTGAAACCGGACTGGACGAAACTTCCACTTCCTTTAATGTGATGGATGGAATACGGGTGTTTTCATATTTCACTGTTTCCACCATGGTTCCTTTTGCTACAACAGCAGCATTCAACTGAATGGTGGTAAAGGCAAATGCAGTCAATAATAGAACTGCGTTGGGGATCAGTGTAGTTTTCATGGCGTCTTATTTTTAAATGACTCTGCAAAGATATATCTTTGAAATAGTACTTTGCAATACATAGTACCTTTAAATTTATATTTTATTGATTATCAATATTAAAATTTTCATTCTGACTTAACTTATCGGGAATTTCCTCCAATTCGTCGATTTTCAAGTATGAGATGCACGAAGGTTATGAATTGTTACAGCCAATAAGGTTATCAAAGGGTTAATGACAGTTATTTATTTGTTAAATAATGAACGTCAGTTCATTAGAAATATAAATAATTTGAAAATGGGTTAATCTCCCTAGCGGGAGACAGGTTTGAAGATTTGAAGATGTGTAGATGTGAAGATGGTGAGAAAATGAGTGTAATTATTTATTCCCCATTATGATTTACTACTTAGCAAGCAGCCAAAAAGCAAAAAGCAAAAAGCCGGAAGCCGGAAGCCCGTAGCCGGTAGCCGGTAGCCCGTAGCCGGAAGCCGGTAGCCGGAAGCCGGAAGCCGGAAGCCGGAAGCCGGAAGCGAGCAACATTACCTCCCGAGCCATTGCAATTCGGAAGAATCGTAAATTTTTTGATTATTGAGTGAATTGGAAATGCTGATCATGGACTTGGCCACCGTGAAATCATGGATGGGTTTAAAACGGCTGAAACGACCGACCATTAAAAAGGAAAAAATCACCATAAAGAACTGACCAATTCTCTCCCCCAGCCTGAATTCTTTTCGGGGGCCCAGCAACATGGAGGGCCGGACAAAGGCCAGTTTTCTAAACTGGAATTTACTGTCAATATCACGCTCCATCTCGCCCTTGGTTTTCAAATAAAAATTTTTGCTTTCCGGATCTGCTCCCAGGGATGAAATCGCGATGAACTTTGAAATGCCTGCTTTTGCAGCCAATTCGGCCAGATGAAGCGGTATTTCATAGTCAACGGCCCGAAAAGCTTCCTTTGATCCTGCTGATTTAATGGTTGTTCCAATACAACAATAGAGGATATCGGCATTTTTGACGCTTTCACTTATAGTTTGCAGTTTCTTGAAATCCACCAGAATGGACTTTACTTTGGGATGCTCAAAATTCAAAGGCCGACGGGTCAAAACAATTAACCTGCTCACGCTGACATCTTTGATCAATAACTCCATTAAAGCACTGCCAATCAATCCACTAGCGCCTGCAACGACTATTGTTTTTATTTGATTGCTATCCATGTGGAGCTGTGTGGGGGTCGAATAAAAGGGGAATGGAAAGCACAAAGTTAATAACATATAATTTAAGGGAATGTTAAAAACCGGTCCTATAAATCTTTATATACTCTATAAAAGCCCTACCTTTGTAATAATATACAGGCTATGGAGGAAGATGATGACGACATGGAACAACAGGATGAGAACTCTGAATTAATTCAGAAATCCGTTGAGAAATATGAGGAGATGCGCGAACGGCAAGAGAAGTACTTTTTTGATGTGGACGCTCTCGTAAAAATTATTGATCACTTTATAGATAGATTTGAGTATGAGAAGTCGCTTGAGGTGACGAAGTATGCCCATACGCTTCACCCGCATTCCGTGAATTTCACGTTGAAGGAGGCGCAATTGTATGCCTTGATGGGTCAGGAACAGAAAGCTTTGCAACTATTGGAGAAAATTGAACACGTCAATCCTTTTGATGTGGAAGTGCATTTGATCCGTGGTAATATCTATAATACACTTGAAAAATACAATCGTGCTATTGCCAGCTACCGGAAGGCACTCGAAATGGCCGATGATCAGAAGGACGATATTTACCTGAGTCTCGCTATTACGTATCAGAATATGGCGGAGTATTCCAAAGCTGTGGACTATTATAAACTCTGTCTGCTGGCGAATCCTTCCAATGAAGTAGCAATGGAAGAGATGATTGTCAGTCTTGAATTCAGTCACCGGTTGAGTGAGGGGATTGAATTTTACAAGCGACTCATTGACGAACATCCCTATGGTTATATGCTCTGGTATTATCTGGCTGACCTCTATGGAAAACAAAGTCAGTTTGAACAGGCATTAGTGGCTTATGACTACTGTCTACTGATTAAGGAAGATTTTGCACCGGCCCATCTGGACATGGCACAAGCCCTCGCGATGCTGGAGCGTTTTCAGGAAGCCATCGACCGTTATAAACTCGCATTCGAATATTGTAAACCGGATGCTTTCACCTATTATAATATCGGAGAATGCCATGAAAATCTCCAGGATATGGAAACGGCCAGAGTACATTACAAGAAGGCCGTTAAGCTGAGTCCGGAGATGTCGCAGGCCTGGTATGGTATCGGCGTTACCTATGAAGAAGAAGACAGATGGTACGAAGCCATTCATTATATCAAAAAAGCTATTGAGCTGGATGATCAGAATGGGGAGTACTGGCTGGCGTTGGGCGACTGCGAATACCGTTTAAATAATTTCGAAGAAGCAGAAGAATGTTATAAAAAGGTAATCGATTACGATCCGGAAAATGAAGAGGGCTGGATCGCCTATTCCGAATTACTTTCAGAATTGAACAGGCCCTTCGAAGCATCCGAACTGATCAATACTGCTATGTTTTATCATCCGGATAATGCGGAAATTAAATACAGACAGGTTTGCTACCTCTATCTTTCAGGGTATAAGCAGGAAGCCTACGAACGTTTAGCAGAAACCCTCGACACATTTCCGGAAGGACATGCTATTATATACGACCTGATTCCTTCACTGGAAGCAGACGATAGAATCAAATCAATTATTCTTAATAAAGGAGGACGATCATGACAAAAAACTTTGACCTTTCACACATACCTGTACGGGCTGAAAAGCCAAGGAAGTCCGGGTTAACGATGGTAATGGATAAAGGATTAAGCATTCGGGAGTGTGAAGACATGATCGATGCTTCGGGGGAGTATATTGATATTGTGAAATTAGGCTTTGGCAGTTCGCTCATCACTCCTCTTCTTGATCGTAAACTGGCTTTCTTCAGAGAAGTGGGTATTCCGGTTTATTTTGGCGGTACTCTTTTAGAAGCGTTTATCATCAGAGGTCAGTTTGATGAATATTTAAGAATCGTTGATAAATTTAAAATGGAGTATGCTGAAGTTTCCGATGGATCCATCACCATGCCTCATCAGGAGAAATGCCATTATATCCATCGCCTCAGCAAAAGACTCACGGTAATCAGTGAAGTCGGTTCCAAAGAAGAAGGCATCCTCATCCGCCCTAATAAGTGGATTGAGATGATGAATACCGAATTGCAGGCGGGTGCCTGGAAAGTCATTGCTGAAGCACGCGAGAGTGGCACCGTAGGTATTTACCGACCTAACGGTAAGGCACATGTGGTGTTAATCAATAAAATCGCTGCTAAGGTTCCTGTAGATAGAATCATCTGGGAGACCCCGCAAAAGTCGCAGCAGGTTTATTTCATCAAACATTTTGGAGCGGATGTCAATCTGGGTAATATTGCACCCCATGAAGTGATTGCACTGGAATCGCTACGTCTAGGGTTACGCAGTGATACTTTCTTTCAGTATCTTGATAAATCCCTGTACAACCCGCTCTCCGATCAACAAATGGTGACTGAAAAACAAACTACTGTAACTTCCTCATGAAAGAAAAAACTGTCTCTGAACTCCGTGAATGGAAAGACAACGGAACACCTTTTCAAATCATTGATGTTCGGGAACCGCATGAATATGATATCTGCAACCTGGAAGGTGAACTCATTCCATTGGGGAACCTTCTGGCAGAAGTGGATAAAATCCGCAAAGACATTCCCGTCATCGTTCATTGCCGCAGTGGAGCCCGTAGTTCCGCAGCCATCAACGAATTGGAAAAACGTTTTAACTTCGAAAATCTCTATAACTTAAAAGGGGGAATCATTGCTTACGCAAAAGAAATAGACCCTAGCCTCGAGACGTATTAATTTTATGCTTCATCAATTTCTTGACTTTATCCTTCATATCAATGAACACCTGGCGACCATGGTCCAGGAATATGGGGTGGCCGTTTACGGAATATTATTCCTGATCATTTTTGTTGAAACCGGATTGGTCGTCATGCCCTTCCTCCCCGGTGATTCGCTGTTATTTGCTGCCGGTGCCCTCTGCGCGAACGAAGAAAACGGACTCAACCTCTTTCTCCTCATCGGACTTCTAACCATTGCTGCTATCCTCGGTGACAATACCAATTACTTTATCGGTAAATATTTTGGATTAAAGGCGACGGAATTAAAAATCGGCGGTCGACGTTTGGTAAAACAAAAATACATTGATGATACCCATGCGTTTTTTGAGAAACATGGCACCAAGGCCATCATCATGGCCCGGTTTTGTTCCCATTGTCAGAACCTTCACGCCCTTTGTTGCGGGTTTGGGTCAGATGAGTTACCGGACGAAATTCCTACCCTATGATATTGCAGGAGGAATATTATGGATCAGCTCCATGTCCATTTCCGGGTATCTGTTCGGACAGATTGAATGGGTAAAGGGACATTTCGAAGCGGTGGTATTGCTGATCATTTTGCTCTCTTTGCTACCGATGATCATTGGAGTGCTTCAGCAAAAATTCAAGAAGAAATAATGCCGGTTTACGCCCTGGCAGGAAAAAAACTCGGGCATTCCTTTTCGAAGGCCTGGTTCAACGCTAAATTTGAAAGGGAAGGCCTTTCCGGTTTTAGTTATATCAATATTGAAACCGATGCTATTGAAGATATCCGCGCATTGGCTGCAGCCGAACAGCTCAGTGGATTCAACGTCACCATTCCCTATAAATCAGCTATCATTCCTTTTCTGGATGAAGTATTGGGAGATGCCGCGAAGGTCAATGCCGTCAATACGGTAAAGTGTCTAAAGAATGGTAAGCTTATCGGCTACAATACAGATATTACCGGATTCAGAGAAAGTCTTAAACCCCATTTACGCGCCTGTCATAGCCGCGCCTTGATTTTTGGAACAGGAGGAGCCTCCAAAGCCGTGGCCTATGTGTTAGCGGAACTGGGAATAGAATTTCAGTTCATCTCCAGGCATACATCTTCATCGCCTGCACTCCCCTATTCCGCTCTGACCAATCTGGATATCCGAAATGCACCTTTGTTGATCAACACCACCCCTTTAGGAACTTATCCGGATACGGAGACCTGTCCCGACATTCCCTATGAAGGCATTGACAAATACCATTTGCTCTTTGACCTCGTCTACAATCCCGCCGAAACCCTGTTTCTCAAAAAGGGAAAAATGTATGGTGCTGCCACTCTCAACGGATATGATATGCTCATCCGGCAGGCGGAAGAAAGCTGGAGAATATGGCAGATGCCGGAAGAACAGGTTTAACGACGACTTGAATATCTTTCAAAACATGGTTGTTTGTCGTCGAGCAGAGGAGCTTTTCCACAGCCATTCGGGACATAATATTCAAAAACTTTTCAGCGAATAAAATGTTAGTGGTATATTCGCAGCATAAATTATCAGCCATGCAAATCGACGGACGAATCAAACTCATTTCAGTATTTATACTTCTCGGAGCACTTTCCCGTCTCCTCCCGCACCCGATGAACTTCACTCCATTGGCCGCCATGGCTTTATTCGGAGGAACCTATCTCATGGACAAGCGACTGTCCTTCATCATCCCGATCACGGCAATGTTTTTAAGCGATATTCTCCTCGAAATCAAAAACGGAACCGGCTTCTATCCGGAGATGATCTGGGTTTATGGAAGCATCGTGCTCATCACCTTTTTGGGATTCTTTCTCCGTGGCAGAGAGCAGCGCCAAACCATCATGGTCGCCTCTTTACTGGGATCGATGTTATTTTTCTTCCTCACTAATTTCGGAACATGGCTCACCGGTTATTACGGATACACTTCACAAGGTCTGGCGAACTGTTATATTGCAGCGATTCCCTTCTTCAAAGGAACGGTGATGGGTGACTTATTCTACAATCTTATGTTTTTCGGTGGATTTGCCTTAGTGAGATGGGCTTCTCCTTCCCTGGTTAAAAGAAAGATCTAAATACCATCCGGTATTCCTTCCCATACATCAACCCCTTATTACACCTGATAATAAGGGGTTGATCGTTTTTAGGAATCGTGCTCCGGGAAATTCAAAACCTGATCATATAGCATAATCAACTCTCCTGACTTCCGCATAAAAAAAGATTGATTTTGCAATGAATAGAAAAACAGCATTGTACTGAAAGTTCATGGGTGACTCAGTGTGTCCCGGTTGTGTTTAGTCATAGCTTTATGCATGTCCCGGAATCTATGTCGTACAAGCTTTGTAGTAGTGGTAATTCTCTCAGAACTCAGTGTACATTTCAGCTTCTCTACGCTCACCCGGTTCCAGCCGAACTAAACGGCGGCTCTCAGCAAACATATCTTTCGGCAACAGCCCTGTAGGGGCGGTATCTCTGTAACTGACAAAGTCCGCCTCTCCATATAACCGCCGCCACCCGACCTAAGGTCGGGTGGCGGCATTGGTGGGATAAGAGTCTATCTTTCCTTACAGAGATACCGCCCCTACAGGGCTGTTGTAGAAGAATGGTCTATCTTCGGTCTGATGATCTAATGTTGTCATGAGGTACACAGGAAACATAATTTAAGGTGTCCCGGTAAGGCAGTCAGGAAAAGCATAATCAACTCTAAATTCATTTTATAATTCAATAATCATGTATTCGGCGGGGTATTATTTCTAAATTTGCATATCCTGATTCTACTTTAATTGTTACAGTAAAAAACCGAAAATGATTACCAAGGAACAAGTAATAGATGCGCTAAGAAATGTGGAAGAACCGGGTCTCAAAAAAGATCTGGTGACCGTGAACATGATTAAAGATGTGGAAGTGGATGGTAAAAAAGTCAGTTTTACCGTGGTGCTGACCACGCCTGCTTGTCCGTTGAAAGAGTTAATCGCCAACGCCTGCCGGAACGCCATCATCCATTTTGTAGACAAAGATGCAGAGGTGACGGTAAATATGACGGCGAATGTGACCACCAAACGTCCGGAGAGTGAAGAACAGTTACCCGGAGTCAGAAATATCATAGCCGTCGCTTCAGGAAAAGGTGGCGTCGGGAAATCCACCGTAGCGGCGAATCTGGCCGTAGCTATGGCACAGACAGGTGCAAAAGTTGGATTGATCGACGCGGATATTTTTGGTCCCTCCCAGCCCATCATGTTCGGTGTAGAGCATGAGCGACTTTTTATCTCTGAAAAAGACGGGAGACAATTGATGCTTCCTGTAGAAAAATTCGGTGTAAAAGTGCTTTCCATTGGCTTTCTCACGGATCCATCGCAAGCCATTGTATGGAGAGGACCGATGGCTTCCAAGGCGCTGCGCCAGTTGTTCATGGATGCCGACTGGGGAGAGCTGGATTATCTCTTCATCGACCTTCCTCCCGGCACCAGCGATATCCATCTCACATTGGTAGCCACGGTACCGGTAACGGGCGCTGTCATTGTTTCTACACCACAAAATGTAGCATTAGCAGATGCACGGAAAGGAATTGCCATGTTCGGCATGGACTCCATCAAAGTTCCGATTATCGGTATCGTTGAAAACATGTCTTACTTTACTCCGAAAGAATTACCCGAAAACAAATATTATATTTTTGGAAAAGGAGGTTGCAAAAAACTGGCGGAGGAATTACACATCCCCTTCCTGGGAGAGATACCATTAGTGCAATCCATTTGTGAAGGCGGAGACAATGGCATTCCCATGGTCATGGATCAGGATCATCCTGCCGCGCTGGCTTTCCTAACGGTAGCCGGTAACGTTGCACAACAAATTGCCATCAGAAATGCAAGTCAGCATCCCACTCAGAAATTGGAAACAATCGGTTAAACCGTAAGATGAACAAAGACCCCCAATTGATTTCCAGAATAGAAGAAACGCTGGCACAATTAAGACCCTACCTTGAAGCCGACAATGGCAACATCAGTTTTGTTGAAGTCACAGAAGATATGATTGTCCGTGTCCGCCTCGAAGGCGCCTGCAGCTCCTGCTCCATGAGCATGATGACCCTCAAAGCCGGCGTAGAACAATCCCTCCTCAAAGCCACCGGACAGCCGATCTTTACGCAGCTTTTAAAGTTAATTCCCAGAGAGATGGTGTCTCGGCTGTCAAGCCATTATCAAACAAATCGGTATGTAAAAGCTTTAGCACCTATGAACATTTGGTGTCCATGTTGTTCTGTGTTTTTCAACGATGTACGTCAATAAGAGAAGTCGTTACCGGAATGCAGGCCTGGGAGCATCGCTTAAAACATTTAGGGGTCAAATCATACCCCAAAAGGAGTACCCTGTCAGAGGCCAATCAACGGCGATCTGCTCAATTTTTCGAGCAGTTATTCCATGACTTAGTGAAGATGTATTCCAGATCCAGTTTACCGGACAGCCGCAGATCCAACGATATTGATTCCCGATTGCTTTTAATCGATTCTACAACGTTTGAACTCTTTAGTGACGTGATGGGTGGAGCCGGTTGCTTTTCCAAAGACGGGAAGCGCAAAGGAGGTGTTAAGGCCCATGTAATGTTGAATCCAATTCATGGCATACCCGATATAGTTTACTTAACCCCGGCCAAGGAAAATGATCGTGTTTTCCTTTCAAAAGTAATAGCCGAAAAAGGTTCAATACTGGTCTTTGACAGAGGGTATTTCAACTACCGTCAATGGCAAAAATGGACTGAACAGGGGGTATGGTGGGTGACTAGAATGAGAAGTGATTCGGTTTATCAAGTATTAGAAGAATTTAATGTGAATGAAAAACAGAAAAGGCAGGTGTCCTGTCTGATCAAAAGATTTTATTAGGCCGAGGCACTTTTAAAGGTACGGAAGTAATTCTGGCAAGAAGAGTTTTATTCTGGGACACAGAGAAGCAACGACATTTTGAATTTGTTACCAATCATGAGCGATTTAGTCCTTCTAATATAGCTGGATTGTACAAAAAAGGTGGCAAATAGAGACTACCTTTAAAAGCATAAAACAAAATTATCAGTTAAAGTATTTTTTGGGTGATTCTGAAAATGCAATAAGGATACAAATCTGGTGCTCTCTAATTGCTGACTTACTTATAAAAGTAGTCAAGAAATCAGTAAAAAAAGAATATGGTCACTCTCTAATCTTAGCTCTATGATTCGAATGCATTTGGCCACGTATATCGATATATGGCAATTTTTAACCTCTCCTGAAAAAAGCTCTGCGACGAAACAAAGATCATCAAGCCAAACAAATACTTCTTTTCGAAGATTCGTGATTTTAACAAGGGCTTACTTTCTTCTATTCAACAACCCTCAAGTGGAAATCAGATAGTTCAACTATCAGAACAACCGACTTTTGTTTTAACCGGACAACAGTGGTTGTTGAATTGATGAATGTTTTGAAGTATTTAGAATTCTTGTGTTAAGAAAAGTCCTCCGTGATCCTTAGTGCTCTTAGTGCCTTAGTGGTTAAAAAGAAAAATTCCTTCGAGGACGAAAATCTTCATTCATCTAAAATCATTTAATATTTTCGGTAATATAAATATTTTCAAATAGAAAGCAACATCTTTGGTTTCACTTCCATATCAAATAACCGCAAACTCCCCGTTCTGCCTTTGAGTTTGGAGGCGTTGACGTGAATCATATTCCATTCGCTATTGTACCATGCCTGAAAAAACACCTCCTGCTGCGGTACATTATCATCCACCCCCACACTCAGCGTATCACAAGGCGAACCTACCCATGCGCCGAGCTCGTAATCGGGATTGTTGGGGAGGCCGAAGTATGAACGCCCCGTTCCTAAGTTAAAACTGAAGGGTTGGAAATCGCAAGCAGATCCTAGACTATCGGGATAATTAATTACACTTAAGTTATTATTTACTGTGGTAAATGCTGTGCTTGTATCTGGATAAGGCCAAGAATAATTTCCATCGGCGGCAGCAATATAAATTTTACCATCCGGTGCTAATTTCATAGTCCATGGGGCAACTGGAATGACAAAAGTGTCGACAACAAATTTGCTCGCTGCGATATTTGTTGCTAATAAATCATATTGCAATAAATAGTAGGTTGAGTTTGACTGTGATAAATCAATTACATAAAGTTTTGAATCATCCTTGGAATAGGCACATGTAGTAACTGTATGGGTATAGGGTGAAGTAGCCGGTTCCTGTTCTATCGGAATTGTAGATGTGATTGTTCCTGTACATCGATCAAAATTGTAAAGTTCAATCATGCCTAACCATGAAACTTGGGCAAACTGTGAGCCGTTGCTATTAAATATTAATTGACCTCCTCCCGTTTTTCGCAAAGTGCCAATATTTTGAATAAATGGACCTGAAATACCTTGTACATTTACCAGAAATAAATAAAAAGAATTAAAGGGGGATAAGCTTGTTGTATATCTTTGAAAAACCACCCACCAATCCCTTCCATTACCATGACGCACCCCCATTAAACCATCGAATGCTGGAAAATTATTCCATTGAAAATTTTTTTGCAACACAAAACCCGAATCATTATTCGCTTTATAATTGATAATAGATGAGTAAAAGCCATATGGATCATTTGTAACACCTATAGTAAGCAAATAAATCAAGGAATCATTGCCAGGATTTGGGATGAATAGGTTAGAATGGTACCAAAAGCCACCGTAGATGTTGGTCGAATCACCAATTCTTTGATGATACTTATTCCAGACATAACAATCCGTTGGTGCCCAATTATTAATTAATCCTGCATAAAGTAGTAATCCAGTGCTATCTCCTATGGTTGAACTTCCGTTTCTTCGATAGTAGGCGGCGTTCCCAACAACAGGGTTAGAAGGATTACTCCAATTTATATAAGCACTATCTCCAAAACACCAATGATTGCCGTTGTATTGTGCAAAAACCTTCTCACACCCCACAACCGCAGTCATCAACAACAAAGCGCAAAAGATTTTTTTCATCACAATAAAATTACGAAAAAAACTAATTACATTTAAGAAGGCAATCGCTATTAATCTGAAATCTCAATCAATATTTTTCGGTAATCTGTTTTTTGTCAAACGGATAGCATCGCGAGGTTTCGCGATCAGGGGTTTCAAGTTCTTTGTTAAAGCTTCTAAAACTGAAGGAGACACAGGGTTGTTTGATATGCAAAAGCTCCAGAGGAGCGACCAGATTATTGCCATTTACAAACCCACCCCATCCATTTACAAATTGAAAAGCCCGTTTGTGAAGAGTTATATACAATCCCGTTGCAGCTGACATATCTTTGACTTGTCAATCAATGATAACAAATAAAAAACAAACACATAAAAAACTAACATCATGAAAAAGTCAATCAACAAACTCAGTTTAAGCAAATCAACTATCTCTAACTTAAGTGCCGCAGAAATGAACCAACAGGTAGGCGGAAAAGCAACTGCTCTCCTCAATTGCAAAACTAAAACCATGACCGGACAAAGCATGTGTTTCACCTGTAGCGGCTGCCCTATCAAATAACCTTTCAATACCCATATTTTCATTCCGCCTGAAGAATGTTTCAGGCGGATTTTTTATACCTAAAACAGAATGAAAATTTATAGAAAAGACAATCCGTTCTTATGATTAAAGAGGCTTCCTTAAAACAACCAGCCCTATTAACTCATAAATACAGACTTAAAGTAAACTAAACTTTTCTTTTAGGAAAAGTGACAATAACTCTTGCTCCACTTTTATTTTCAATTGTCAGCGCTCCTTTCAGCATATTGACCAGGCTTCTCATAAGAGAAAAGCCCATGGATGGTGAATTCTCTCTCTCAAATCCTGAAGGGAAACCACTTCCATCGTCTGCCACTTCAATAACCATGTAATCACCCCTCATTTGATAAGAAACAAGTATTTCTCCAGTTTTACGATCGGTAAATGCATAGCGCACCGAATTATTCACCAGTTCATTTATAATCATTCCACACGAAAGAAGCTCAACATGCGTCATAATAACATCGGTCCCTGAAATTGAATAAGATAGTGCTTTGTCAGATTTCGGATAAAGTGAAAAAACATACTTACAAATTTCGTCAATATATTCACCGAAATTACTTTCTATCTGTTTTCCATCTTTATCAATGGACTCATGAAGGAGTGTCAAACAGCGAAGACTGCCCTGAACATCCTTAAATGAAGCCTTCCAACTTTCATCGTTAACAAATAACTCCTTGAGGTGCAAAAGACCGGAAAGAAGCGCCAAATCATTCTTCACCTGTTTGTTTAAAGTTGAAAGAGAAGAAGCCATCATAGCTGATTCAACCTTGGCTATTTTCTCCTTTTCCACTAATTTGGTAATATCTGAAAAAAGGATCATCATACCGGATGAATCATCCTGGCTGCTATCAAACGCCATGGAAGAATTTAGGTTTAACCATTTCACCGGCTTTTCTTTCTCCTCTAAACCAATAATCAAATTACGCAATGGATTTTTCTCCCTGAGAGCCGATAAAACCGGGTGATTTTTACCGGTTACTTGTGAACCATCAGGGAGAATTATTCTCCTTTCTGAAGAAACAAACACCACCTCAGTACTCTTTAAAACATCCTGCTGATCCATTTCCAATAAAATGCATGCGGATTCATTACAACTCTTAACAAAACCGTCACTACTTACAATCAACATACCGGCTGTCATTGTGTCAAAAGCGCTATGATAAAGAGCTTCTTTTTTAACAACTGATTTATTGATACTAAATTTTTCCAACACTGTACCAATCAGATTCGCTGCTGCACTCAGCAAGACAACATCTTCATCCAACCAAATTCTTTCCTTCCTGCATTCATCAAAACCCAAAAATCCCCACCATTCCTCCCCAACAAAAACGGGAACTACTAGAATTGATTTAATATCCTGAGCTGCCAAAACTGCTTTTTCATCCGGTGGAAATTCACTCACATTACCCATCAAAGGTCTTCCGGCTGACAATTCTTCCATCCACCTTTCGAAGCCATTACCCTTTAAATCAAAATTGCTCAACGCCTCATTGTCAATCTGAGCTTCAATAACCCCATCTGTCCATTCCATAATCTGACTCGTCAAAACAATTCCGCTATCTCTGTCACAGGCATTCCGGAACAAATAAATTCGACTGACTTCAAATGAATCTCCAAGAGTATTCAGCAACATCTGAATGGAAGCATCCAGTGTATCATCAGATACCATCTTCATCGACAAAAGTGAGATCGCTTCAAGAAGACTCCCTCTCTTCTTAAATTCCAATTCATCCAGCTTACTTTTCGTTACATCTATCATTATTCCCTGCACCACGAATTCATTTGATCGCGGATCAATATTCACTTTCGCAATACAGCGAATCCAGATAGAATGGCCATACTGATGTTGCAAGCGGAACTCTAATTCAAAACCCTTACCGTGTTGAAGTGCCTCCTTCAACTTGCTCTGAAAAATTAAAATATCTTCCTGATGAATGGCCGAGAAGAAATAAGTATACAGCTCTCCACCTTTTTTCTCAGCAGTCAATCCAAGAAGATCATATAAATGATACGACCAAAATAAAGATTGTTCCTTCGGATTTAACTCAAATGAACCAAAGGAGCCATAGGTACCGGCTTCATCGAGAATCGTCCGCAGTTTTTCATTCATAAAATGTAAATCCTTCTCCTGGGTGATATTCTTTACGCTGACCAGGACCAGGTCGGAATCGGTCACTTTGATCAATCGGGCTTTAAAATAATTTCTATTTCCACGTGCGTCCAGCTCATAAAAAAATTCGGAAGATTGATCCCTGTCTTTTAATTCCAATCGTGACTTTGAAAAACATGAAATGACTTCAGCGGGCATAATGTCACTCACACACTTTCCAATAAATACTTCCTTATCTGTATAAAGAAAACTTTCGTCGCGACAGTATACATCCACAAATACATCCTTACTATCTACAACAAATACGATATCATCAATACATTTAATGAGGGCTTCGAGTTCCATTTGCTTTTGGAGAATACTTCCTTCAGCCTTTTTCTGCTGGGTAATATCGAAAACAGAACCATAGGTGATAACAGCACCATCTTCCTTAAAGCTATGGACAGCACGCAAAAAGAAACAGTGAAACTCCGGAATCACATCAGGCGATAATTGAAATTCAATTTCCATCATCGTTTTATTACCTATAGACTCTTCCAATGCATTTCTGAACTTCACCTTATCTTCTTCCAAAACAGAGGCAACGATATTGGAATAGGATTCCATCGCCATCTCTTTAGAAATATTCAGGTACTTCTCCACACCATCACTGACATACATGAATTTTCTATTTCCGTATTTATCCATCTTCACAATATAGATCACACCGGGAACTGATGCACTGATCTCCAGCAACTGATTACTTTGCCCCTGAATTTCGCGAAACATATTGTCTTTCTCCATGAGGATGCCGACAATATTGACGGAACGAATCATCAGACTCATTTCATAATCGGTCATCTCATGTACGTCGGAATAATAGGCTCCCAAGGTCCCTAACACTTTTCCATCGCTGCTGATCACCGGAAAAGAATAACAGGCCTGAAATCCATTTACAAGTGTGATATCCCGATAACTATCCCAGCAAGCATGATCACGAATATCATTGATGAGTACCGGTTCCATAGTAGCTGCTGCTAGTCCACAGGAGCCATGCTTGTCATCTATGGTTATTTCATTTACAGCATTCAGATACGAAGGTGGAATACCGGGTGCACTCAGCCATTCCAGAGCCATCACCTCCTTTTTTTTCTGCGTAACATAACATTTCATCTCGGGAACAAGAATTTCAATTCCTTCCAGTAAGGTGCTCACTACGTCTTTGAGTTGTTTACTCTTAAACGCTTTTTCAAAAACCGATGTTTCTAAGGCATCCAGTCGGCTCATCCGCCACTTCGTCGTGATATCTCTGATGAAAAAGGAAACCGAACTCACTGTTTCATTCTTAAAAATAGGATTTACAGAAATTTCTATATGATACCAAACGTTATTCAACTGAATATCGAGTTCCTTGATCTGTTTATTTCCTTCACAAGCTCCGAAGAGCAAGGGTGTCCATTGTTTATATAACACTTCCGGAATGACCTTAAGAATATTCTCACCGACTTCGATATTTATACCATAGAAATCAGATAATATTGTTCTGAAATTTGTATTAAATGCCACTAATTCACCGGAACATTTAGCAATGAAAATATAATCATCGGTATTTTCAATTACCGATTTTAAGGAAGCAGATGTATCTTCAATCAGGTGATGTGCCGATTTTAAATCGGTGATATTTTGTCCCTGCCCTCTAATGACTCCGGGACGCAACAACCAACTGTTGATCAGAAAATAATAGACTTTACCATCAACAGCTTTCAACCGAAGTTCAAAACGGTCGGTATAGGAAGTATCTTCTTTAGAGGACAAAGCGAATTCATAACGCTCCTGCACCACTTTTACATCATCGGGATACACATAACGTTCGGCATACTCCAGCAAGGTGAGGGAGTCGGGAATGTTTTCATAGCCGAGACCCAATAATAAATCCTTATGTAAACTATCCAGATAAAAAAATAAGATGATCGAGATCCAGTTCCCATCCTGCTACGAGATAAAGCCTGTCAATGGTTAAACTCAGATCTGAAAATAAATCCTTTTGAGTATTGCTTTCATTCATCATATTCTTCCGATTATTAGAATTATTTTAAAGAAAAATAGGACTTAAAATCAGATGAAAAACTGCGCAATCAGGATTTTTTCAACAATTGAATTTAAGGTTTCTTTACCAACACACCGGCTCTATAGACTTCATTTTTAACAATATTGCCGGTTTTATCAAACTCCAGCCAGGAGCCCTCTTTTAATCCCGACCTGTAGGTACCCGTTTCACGGATCTTCCCATCTTCATAATAAATTTTAACGGGGCCTTCTTCTTTATCCTCCTTATAAGACATCTCAAAAAGGAGCTTGCCGTTATCGTTGAATTGACGATAAGCACCATTCCGTTTACCATTCAGGTACGATTTCTCTTCCGCCGGCATTCCATTTTCATAAAACACTTTCCACAATCCGACCGGCATCCCCTTGCTGTAAATTTCTATTGATCTGACGGAATCATTTTCCCCGAAATAGGTCCAGACACTGTCCTTCTTTAAATTATAATATCTGCCTCGTGCCATGACCTTCCCACTCTCAAAATAGGAAACAGCATTTGATTTTCGGTTATCCTTCTCAAAGGTTACTTCAGCCTTGAGCTTCCCACTCTCATACCAGGTTCTGGAAATGCCAATAGGCTTATCATTCTTGAAAACGGTTTCAGAACAAAGGGTATCCGTGCGGTAATATTTCCTCCAGTTTCCTTGTTTCAACCCTTTACTGTCCTTCCGGTTGATGGTATCACCCTTAAAGACCTGATAATTCTCTTTTTGGGCCTTAACCGAACCTGCGAAACAGATCAGTAACATCAGAAGAAACGCGCGTAACATGGTACAAAAATGCAAATTACTATGATTACTTAAAACGAAGCGATGACTTTCTTTCCACATAATTCCCATAACTATTCAAATTTAAATAAGAACGTTAATCAACAATTCTTTATTTTTGTTTTAAACCAAATCTATCCCCTTGATAAATATGCGTCCTATAACTCTACTATTTCTATTGGTTTTAGCCGGCATTCCCGGGTTTGCACAAGTCCTGAAAGGAGTAGTAAAAGATGAAAAATCAAAAGAGGCATTAATTGGCGCAACTATCTCTATTAAGGGAAGCACCATTGGAACCACTACCGATATTGATGGCAATTTTAATCTGGAAACACAGGGGCAGCGTGCGCCCTTTACCATTGTTGTGACTTATATCGGATACCAGTTGAAAGAAATCAACATCCAAAATCCCAACACCCCTCTTCAAATCTTTTTGAGTACCAATGAAAAATTATTAAAAGAGGTCAGTGTGGTGGAATCGCGGCTGACGGAAAAGCAACGGGAATCGGCACTAACGGTAGAGGCCATGGAGAGTATCGCGATTAAGCAAACACCTGCCGCCAACTTCTATGATGGTTTGGGTGCATTGAAGGGCGTAGATGTCACTGCAGCGAGTCTGGGTTTTAAAGTAGTGAATACGCGGGGATTTAACAGTACTTCGCCGGTGCGTTCACTTCAGACCATTGACGGTGTGGACAATCAGGCTCCGGGATTAAACTTTTCACTCGGTAATTTCCTCGGAAGTTCTGAATTGGATATCCTCAAAGTGGATTTAATTGTAGGCGCCAGTTCTGCATTCTACGGACCTAATGCGTTTAATGGTGTAATCAGTATGACTACGAGGAGTCCGTTTGTGAAGCCGGGATTAGAGGTCAGTTTCAAAACGGGTAGCCGGAATTTAATGGAGACCGCGATACGTTATGCCGTGGTGAAAAAGAACAAAGCGGGAGTTGAGAAACTCGGCATGAAATTCAATGCGTTTTATCTGACGGCCAATGATTGGGAAGCAGATAACAGAGCAGCAACGCCGCAATCCAGGAGTGGTATTGACAATCCGGGAGGCTATGATGCGGTAAATGTTTACGGTGACGAATATTATTCAGGAGGAGATTTTAGTCTGGTTCCCGCCTTGCGGCCGGGTATTGGAATTGTATACAGAAAGGGCTATGCTGAAAAAGACATCGTTGATTACAACACCAGAAATCTAAAATTAAATAGTGCTTTGCATTATAAGATTGGAAAAGAAACAGAAATCATTGCCAGCTCTAATTTTGGGTACGGCACGACAGTGTATCAGGGCGATAACAGATATAGTCTGAAAGATATTCTCTTCTTTCAAAACAGACTGGAAATCCGTAAGCCGGATAAGTTTTTTTTAAGAGGATACATCACCAATGAAAATGCCGGAAATTCCTATGATGCATTTTTCACAGCATTACTGTTGCAACGCGCCGTAAAGGACGATGCGGATTATATCAAAGACTATGTATTCTTCTTCAACAGCAACAGTTACTTTCAAAAAATCAGAAATTTTCCCGGGTTTCCGCAAGTCTCACAATACCCCGATTACCTGCAATATCTGGCATCCATCAATCCATTTCTGATCCAGAATTACTACGACTCGCTACAACTCTATCATGCCGGAGCGGCGGCCTATGCCAATACTGCTGGACAACCCATACTTGGAAATCAGGCTACTTATCAGCCCGGCACAGCTTCCTTTGATTCGGCCTTTTCAAGCATCACCTCCAGAGAAACATTTTCCGGAGGAGGTTCGAAATTTTATGATAAGTCAGCGCTCTATCATATTCATGGAGAGTATAAATTCAACATCGACAGTTTCCTCTTCACCACCGGAGCAAATTTCAGGAAATACCTCCCCGACTCCCGCGGTACCATTTTCAGCGACACCAACAACAGAGTCATTGAAAATTCTGAATATGGTTTATATGCCGGTATTGACAAAAGATTTTTTCTGATCGTTTAAAAATCAATGCCACGCTTCGGATGGATAAAAATGAAAATTTCGACTACCTCTTTTCACCGGCGGCTTCCCTCGTTTACAATCCGGACAACAACCAAACTTTTCGACTCTCCTTCAGCTCCGCCATCCGTAATCCGACTATGGCTGATCAGTATTTATATTATCAGGTGGGAAGAGCGATCCTCATTGGTAATCTGAATGGATTTGATTCCCTCGTTACGCTGGAATCCCTCTTTGCCGGATTCAATGATCAGAATGTGGATACTCTTTCCTATTTTAATGTGAGTCCGGTAAAACCTGAGGAAGTAAAAACCTTAGAAGTCGGCTATAGGGTAACGTTATTCAAACGATTATTCATGGACATGAATGCCTACTATAGCACCTATAAAAATTTTATCGGTTATAAGCTGGGGGCAGATGTCACCGTTGCACAAGGATCACCTTTGCCTATATTTTTAAATAATATTTTGAGGGTCGCCACCAACTCGGAAGACATCGTAACTACCCGGGGATTCACGGTTGGATTGAATTATTATTTCAGTAAATTCTATTCCGTATCAGGAAACTGGTCATGGAACGAACTCGACAGAAATGGTTCTGATGATCCTTTAATTCCTGCATTCAATACTCCCAAAAATAAATTCAATGTCGGATTCAGCGGACTAAACATTGACAATAAGATAGGAAGCAACTGGGGCTTTAGCATCAATTATAAATGGGTACAGGGATTCCTTTTCGAGGGTTCACCACAATTCACCGGTTCCATTGAAGATTATGGAGTGGTGGATGCACAAATCAACAAACGCTTTCCTGAAACAAAAACCACTTTAAAATTTGGTTGTTCCAATATACTTGAAAATCTTCACTATGAAGTTTACGGAGGACCTTTGATTGGGAGGTTGCTTTATTTGCAGTTGTTGGTAGAATTGAATTAATTTGAAAATTTGATCGCGAAGCCTCGCGATGAGTTGATTTGAAAATGGATGATTTGACGATGGATGAAAATTGCACATTTAATAATAACTACATTGATATCCAATTTGAAAACTATTTGCGGGGCATCAGTAACGGAATGCAGAGCACCGGGCAATACAGCATCAGCGGTTGTACTTTTACATCCGATAACGATCTACTGATGCCACCTTATGATAACGAATATAAACTTACAGCCTTTGATTTAAAAGATGTTGAGCGGGTTCGAATCGGCGTGCCGGGCGGAGCTCCTAATATCATTGAAAACTCCACCTTTGGTATAAGAATGGAAAACAGTGGGGCTGAGGTGTGGAATAATGAGTTTGATGAAATATTAAGCCACGGAAATAACAACATTCAAACAAATGAAGGATCCGCAATTTATTTGAATAATG
Source organism: Bacteroidota bacterium (assembly GCA_016713925.1). Taxonomy (NCBI): domain Bacteria; kingdom Pseudomonadati; phylum Bacteroidota; species Bacteroidota bacterium. Next base: position 229,860 of record JADJOH010000006.1, on the reverse strand, counting down.
CTACCTACTTTTGGGGTAGAAGTTTAGTTGTTGGTCATGATGATACAAATCCTTCTAATAAATTTGGACACTGCAATTATGGAATAAATTCATCGGGAGAGGCAAATTTCAATATATTAAACAATGAATTTGGCGTTGATGATGGCAATTCCACAGATGATGCAATTCTAACGGCAAGCATAAGGATTGAAAGTACTCAAAATAATACGATTTCTATTCTGGGAGGAAATAAATTTTATGATTTTAAAAAGGCTATTTATCTCTATAATTTAAGCACAGAAACCTTTTTTGAAGTGAAAGAAAATTATTTTTATGATGCTGTGATGTCCTCTTCCTCACAAAATTTCATAACAAGCGCAATTTCTGTTGTCAACCCGCTTTCAATTAACTTTCAAGCACAAGGAATTATTGAAAGCAACACAATAGGAAGTGAAACTGTTGAAGAATGGCAATCGCGTGTAGGAATCAATTTGTTGAATGCAGGTAATGTGAAAATAGATAATAATATCATTTACTTTCATCCTGATCCTGACTCTGAAAATGGACTTGCCTACCGTGGAATTAAAGTCGAAAATTCTCCGGACTGTTATATTTACGGTAATATTGTTAAAGCAGGTAGTTATCATGCTGATCTAGGTATGCATGTTACAGGAATACGGGTAAATGATTCCAATGTACCGATGCTTAATTGTAATAAAATTGATAATACAGGTTTTGCATTACATTTTTTAGGGACCAATGCACAAGTGATCATGAAAAGAAATGAGTTTGCATACTATGACCATGGTATTGAACTCGGGTTTGAAGGAATTCTGGACACAGATATCGGAACCATCCAGGGAGAAAATAATACTACCAATATAGGATATGTTAATGAATGGAAAAATTCTTCGAGTGATATCAGAGTAGAGGGATTATCCAGATTCCCTATTTTTTGGTACCATGATGGTGCTGTTAATTATAGTAATATTCGGTCTCCGGTAAAACAAAATAATCAATCTATCCCAACTGTCGTTCCCTTCGGTTTTGCAGATGAAACGGAGGAAGGCTGTAATTTAGATAGTACCGCCTGGCAAAGAAGACATTCCTATGCTGATATCGCTTTTGATACTGCCCGCTATGAAGGTGAATATGCGATTCAGACTTATTACAACAGGTTCGATTCCTATTACACCTACTTCCGAAACGATCAATCTCGTTTAGTCTTGAATGAAGAAGACGAGGATTTTGAAAATAAGTATCTTCAGTTGGACAGTTCTAACGTTGGAAAGTTCAGAAAAGTGATGGAACTGATAGCGAATAATAACATTGATGAAGCTGACTCGCTATTGGAAATTATTGATGATACTTGTGATTATGAAACAAATTTAAAACAGGTTTTCATTATTCTACTGGAAAGTAAATTTAATCATTCTCCATTTACATCTGCTGACACATCAACATTAGAAGAAATTGCCGGCTTGCATTCATTGATTGGAGGTAAGGCGGTATTTATAGCCCGTGCCCTTTTGAAATGGGACTTGGAAGATGATTGGACGGGCGGTGCAAGGAAAGCTTCAATAAAATCTACTACAAGACTCGAAAAGGTCAAAGCTTTTCCCAATCCAACTTCAGGTAGATTTACTCTAATTAATATTTTACCTGAAAATATTAAGCAACTGGAAATGTTTGATTTGTCAGGCCGTAAAATTAAGAGTATTTTATTTGATAGTAACAACCTGGATATCTCAGTCAATACTTCAAGAACTTATATGCTTCGTATAACTGATATAAACAGTAATTATCAATACTTAAAAATTGTAAAGCTGTGAATAAGACTTTATTTTACCGGCTTCTTGTATTGAATCTTACGATAACCTTGTTATTCAATATTGCATTTCCCTTGCAAGCACAGTATTCCAATAAAGTCTGGTGCTTTGGTGATAGTGCCGGGGTGATTTTTACAAATCCGGTAACTTATTTTACAATAAGTGAAGCCTATTTGACCGCTTCAGTATCAATTGCTGATCATAACAATAATTTATTATTTTATGGTTCCTCAACAAATGCAACAGCCTATAATAGTTCATTGGCACAAAGAGGTAAGTTAATAAATAGAAGTCATCAAAAAATGCAAAATGGCGACTCCTTAATCTGTCTGGGTTGGTACCATGATATTCTAATCGTTCCAAAATCGATGCTGGATAGTACGTTTTATGTATTCGTGGCAGGTGTTTCAGGGCCCAATTATGGATTGTATAGTAATGTGGTAGATTTAAAAATGCAAGGAGGGCTAGGAGAAGTAATTCAAAAAAATTACTTACTGGATTCAGCTGCAATGTTTGATGGATTAATGGCTGTACGAAATGGTAATGGTAAAGATTGGTGGTTGGTTACACGAAAGTGGAATAACACAACTTTGATTTATGATAATTCCTTTTTTTTATATCATTTGGATTCCATTGGAATAACGCCAGTTTCTATTCAAAATTTAGGCTCATTGCGTAGAACAAGAGACGGTGATTTAACTTTTAATTCTGATGGTTCCAAAATGGCCTTATGTGATTGGGAAGGTTTAATAGAGCTTTATGACTTTGACAGATGTACCGGTCAGCTATCGAGCCCGGTCAATATTGAGCCGTCGAATCCTACTGGAGGTTTCTATTTTAGTATTGCATTCTCTTCAAATAATAGATTCTTATATTTGTTGGATTTTAAAAACACAATTTCTCAAAATTATATATATCAGTTTGATTTAAATTCCACAAACATCCAAGGATCAAAAACCTTGATAGGAATTATCCCGGATTCAGCATCTCCTGTAATGATGAAACTGGCACCTGACAATAAAATATATATTAGCTCCTGGTCAAGTCTCCCTGGTAATTCATATCCATATGTTTCAGGCTACTATAATACAGTTAATTCAAATTTAACTGTCATCAATTATCCTGATAGCCTTGGTGCAGCGTGTGATTTTCAGCTATTTTCTTTTCCTTTAGGAGGTCACCGCACGTATCGAGGATTACCCCATAACCCGAATTACGAAATGGGAGCCTGGGTGGGCTCGCCTTGTGATACGCTTGCGGTAGGGGTTGAAAATCTTCAACCCCCACAGCAAGCGTTCTTCCAAGCATGGTACAATAGCGAATGGAATATGATTCACGTCAACGCCTCCAAACTCAAAGGAAGAACGGGAAGTTTGCGGTTGTTTGATATGGAAGGGAGGTTGGTTTATGAGAAGAAAATTGAGGTGATAGCGGGAGGGTATGTGACGGGAGAGATTTCGATGAATGCGGTGGCGAATGGGGTTTATTTGGTCAATTTAATTACTGATTCGGAAAGTGTTTCGTCTAAGTTAGTCAAATTTTGATTTGATAATTTGAAAGTGATATGATCTCCCTGGCGGGAGACAGGTTTGAAGATGTGATGTATGAATGATTAATTTAATGAAGTTATAGCGGCTCCCTCGGTCTTCGTAGCTTCAGCGAAGGAGACCTTTGGACTTCGTAGCTTCAGCGAAGGAGACTGCGCCTCAGCTCTCGATAGCTATCGGGATTTGCGTGACACCTTTGCAGTCACTTTCGGTTTAAAATAATTTATATTGCCGAATAATAATAATTAATTTTAGATGAATGACGATTTCTCGTCTTCGAAGGAATTTTCATTTTCACCACTAAGGCACTAAGGGCACACAGAATCACGGAGGATTTTTCCTAAAGCAAATACTTTATAATAATTCAAAACATTCATTAATTCATCCATTCATCAATTCATCAATTCTATTTTAGTAAGTAAAATTTTGATCCCCTACAACGGGTCTACATCTACCTGAATAATGAGTTGTCGGTTTTCGGGTTTTTTGCGGTAGGCTTCGAGGGCCTGGCTGAGTTTTGCTTTAACTTCTTTTACGCTCAGGGTTTTTTCAAGTTTGATCAGTAAATGGCGAAGGAAATAATTTCTGATGCGGTTCACGGAGGGTGTGGTGGGTCCGAGTACGCGTTTTCCGAAGAGGGAACGAAGGATGAGCGATAGTTCGTTTGACATCCGATCCAATTGCGTCTCATCGCGATGCTTAACACGAATTTCAATGAGACGGAAATATGGAGGATAACTAAATTTATATCGTTCATTCAGTTCATGCATGTAAAATCCCGGGTAATCGTGTCTTTCCACAAACGACAGCACAGGATTACTAACATCGTAGGCTTGAATTAAGACTCTACCATGCTTTCTTCTTCCTGCCCTCCCACTCACCTGCGCCAATAACTGAAAGCCCCGTTCATGCGCTCTGAACTCCGGATAATGGAGGATAGCATCGGCATTCAAAATCCCTACCAGTTGCACCTTATCAAAATCAAGGCCCTTCGTCACCATTTGCGTTCCCACCAGAATATCTACTGCACCCTCTTCGAAAGAGGTGATGATCCGATGGTACGCTGTTTTCGATCGCGTGGTATCATAGTCGAGTCGCGCAATTCTTGCCTCCGGAAAAACGAGTTGCAATTCCTCTTCGATCCGTTCCGTGCCGAAGCCCTTCATCCTTAAATCCTGATCCCCGCAGGCCGCGCATTTCACAGGTAACGTTTGCATATAGCCGCAATAGTGGCAGCGCAATTCATTCTTCTTTTTATGATAGGTCAATGATACATCACAATTCACGCAAAGCGGTGTCCAGGAGCAGATATTGCACTCCAGGTAGGGAGCAAAACCTCTTCTGTTTTGAAACAAGATCGCCTGTTCGCCCAGCGCTAAAACATCTGTAATTTGTTCAATGAGCATATTCGAAAAATGACCATTCACCAATTTCCGCTTCCTCGCTTCCTTCATATTCACAACAAACACATCCGGCATTTGCAATTCTGCATGACGGCGATCCAAGGTCACCAAGGCATATTTACCGGATACAGCATTGTAGTAAGATTCCATACTGGGCGTAGCTGTTCCCAGCAGGATACGGGCATCCTGATAGCCTCCCATCACGATAGCCATGTCCCGCGCATTATACCGCGGTGCAGGATCTACTTGCTTATAGGAGTGGTCGTGTTCCTCATCTACAATGATCAAACCGAGGCGACTAAAAGGTAAAAACACCGCTGAACGGGCACCGATGACCAGTTTACCGGTTGAAGATGCGTTGCCATTGTCTTCAATGATTTTATTCCATACTTCAACGCGCTCCTGCTCGTTAAAACGCGAATGATATACGAGTAGACGGTCACCGAAGTGTTTTTGCAACCGACCAATCAACTGTGTTGTTAATGCTATCTCCGGCAATAAATACAATACCTGTGCACCGGCATTCAATTGTTCGGTGATCAGATGAATATACAACTCCGTTTTACCGGAAGAGGTAACGCCATGCAATAACACCACACTCCCCTCTGAAAATGCTTGTTTCGTTTCGTGTAACGCCTGCACCTGAAATGGATTTAACGCGAAGGGAGGAATGATCTTACCCTCGTAATGCCCTACCCTATCCTCTCTTCGTTGCGAAAGAAGAAGAACTTCCTTTTTCAGCAGCGCTTGCAGGACCGTTGTCGTCACACCGGCTTTCTTCAAGGCCATTGCTTTATTCACCTGTGGTTCTCCGCTATCGCGAGAAATTTGAAAGTAGGCTAATAAAAGGTCGAGTTGCTTGGGTGCTTTTTTCTCGAGTGTATTTAGCAGATCGTTGAGACGGTCCTCCGGAAAAAGTTTATCATTCACGGCAATATACTCCACCCATTTGGGTTTATACCGTTCATCCACTTCTTCCCTCACCAGAATGATTTTTTTATTGATCATACTTCGGATCACCGGCATCACATGCTTCAGCGAAAGAATTTTTTCAATATCATGCAGTGATAATTCAGCCTGAGTTTCCAGCGCTTCATAAATCAAATACTCCCGATCTGTAAAGGATGAAACATCTCCCTTGAAATCGTCATTTTTTACAATACGCGATTCACTTTGCAAACGCAAGGCAGAAGGCAATGCTGCTGCCATCACATCCCCGGGAGTACATAAATAATAATCGGAAAGCCACTTCCAGATTTTAAACTGCACTTCCGTAATCACAGGGACTTCATCCAGAATATCCATCACCGGTTTCACCTCGTAGAAGGAAGGAGCAGTAGTGTGTAACTTAAAAACCAATGCTGCATAAACTTTTTGCTTTCCGAACTGAACAACAACGCGAGTACCGGGAATGATCCGATCGACCATCGCAGCAGGAACCGAATAGGTAAATAAATCCGGTAAAGGCAAGGGTAAAATAACATCTACGAAATAACTCCCGCTCTTCATTCTGCTTAACCGCCTTTATTCATCCAGCCTTTGCGCCAGAATACAATCAGTTGCACCACCACCACTAAGAACATAAAAATCATCACCCCCAAATATCCGTAGGGGGAGTACAATTCGGGCATATTCCATTTCAAGACTTCACCGGTCGCAGGATCGGTATAGGAGAAATTCATTCCATACACGCCCACAATAAAAGTAAGCGGGATGAAAATGGTAGAAATAATCGTCAGGACTTTCATCACCTGATTCATTCTGTTGTTGACACTGGAAAGATAAATATCCATCAGCGATGCCGTGATCTCTTTGTAACTTTCCACAAGATCCATCACCTGTATGGTATGATCATAGGTATCCCGAAAAAACAACTTTGTTTGATTTCCGATAAGATGTGAAGCCGATCGCAGCAGGTCATTTACTTTATCTCTCTCCGCAAAAACGGCACGGCGCAATACAATCAATTCTCTTTTTATAATCTGAATTTTATGTAAGGAATGACGAGAAGGAGATGTAAACAATTCATCTTCGAGTTCATCCAGTTTCTCCCCGAAAAACTCCAGCAAGGGAAAATAAGTATCCACTACTGAATCCAGCAATGTATAGGCGAGGTAATCAGCAGAAGAGGAACGCAGGTGTCCTTTGCCGGTACGTATTCTGGTTCTCACGGATTCAAAATGCTCATCATAATTTTCCTGAATAGTAATAACAACTTTTCCAAATAGAAATAAAGATAACTGATCGTTACGCAGTGATGCATCCTGATTAATTTTTAACAATCGGGTCACGATAAACAGATGATCCTCGAATTCTTCCAGCTTGGGACGCTGATAGGTATTGATGACATCTTCCATTTCAAGACGATGAATTCCAAATTCATGACAAAAATTTTCCAGCAAGGCTCGGTTTCCAAAACCCTTCAACTCGACCCAATGTAACAAATCCGGATGACTTTTAATTCTTTCCTTAATCATGTCCAAAGAGTCAACAGGTGTCTCCAGCAACAACTCAGCACTGAAAGAAGTCAAATACAATTTAGGAGGTACAGCATCAGGCGAAAGCGAAATCGCACCCGGCGCTGCACCAGGCAAGGTCCTTTTATGTTTCCACACCCTTAGCTTTCCGGGCAAGGTTTTTAAATCCGGCTTTTTCATTGCAGCCAAAATTAAACTGAATATTGTATTAATGCCCCTTTATGGAAGGATTAACGAAAAGTCTTTTCATTTTATATCTGCGAAATGAACAGTTCACCTCGTGCATTCGGGATTTTATTCGTTTTAAAGAATTGCATCTATTTGAAAACAAACTGATTGAACAATTTAATTACTCCTTTATTAGTTTAATTTAAAATAGCCATGCGAGGTGATAATGAATATCTTTGCTCAGCACTCCATTAGATTTCTAATTGAAACCTGATTTCAGTACTACCCGCTGTCAAAATAAACATTAGACTCCTCGCCCTGCTGCATGTCCACTGAAAGTCCCTGGTTTGAAACGTGGTTCGATTCGCCGTATTACCATTTACTTTACAGAGAGCGCGACAAAGACGAAGCAAAAACATTTTTAGACCTCTTACTTAACAGGGTTCATTTACCTGCCGAAAGCAAAGTAATGGATCTGGCTTGCGGAAAAGGCCGTCATTCCCTCTATCTGAATCGACAGGGTTTTAACGTGACCGGGGTAGATTTATCCGGAGAAAATATCACCTATTGCAAGCAGTTTGAAACAGAAAACCTGCATTTCTACCAGCACGATATGCGACGAATTTTCAGAGTAAATTATTTTGATGCCGTGTTTAATCTCTTCACCAGCTTCGGTTACTTTGACCGTGAACACGAAAATGAAAAAGCCATACAGGCCGCAGCGGCAAGTCTTGTAGCAGGCGGATACTTCATCATTGATTTCCTGAATTTACATTTAGCCTTACGGGAGCTGAAACCCTTTGAAAAGAAAATTATTGACGACACGACTTTCGAAATCACGAAGAAAATTGAAGATGGTAAAATCATAAAACATATTGACATTGAAAATAAAGGCATCCGGACTTCTTTCAGAGAAGAAGTCAGAATTCTTTATGCTGAAGATTTCTATCGCTTCTTTGCACATTCCGGCTTAAAGCTATTGGAAACTTACGGTGATTATCATCTGGAGGGATTTCATCCGGAGAGCTCGCAACGACTTATATTTGTGACCAGGAAATTATAACAGATGCCTTACGTTGATTACATTTTACTCTTTAGTTCCGTTCTCGTCAGCGGTGGGATATTTTTCCTTATTAAAAAGCCCTCCCATCGTTTTCTGAAATTACTACTTTCGTTTTCAGGAGCATTTCTTTTTGCCATCAGTGTATTGCATTTAATGCCGGAAGTATATACCAATAGTGGCCCATCTATCGGTGCATGGATAATGATCGGTTTTCTTTTACAAATTATACTTGAACTTTTTTCAGAGGGAATTGAGCATGGCCATATTCATGTTCACAAGAAGAAAAACGATGCCTTTCCTCTGACCATGATGATCAGCCTTTCCTTACATAGTTTTCTCGAAGGTATACCCTTGAGCACTTTGGAAAGTACCGGACATGATCATCTGCATTCCCATTCCCTTTTGTATGGCATCATTCTGCATCATATTCCTGTTGCATTTGCGCTGATGAGTATGCTGACTGCTTCAGGCGTAAACAAAAAAATGTCATTCTTTTTCCTTGTGCTCTTTGCTGCAATGGCACCTTTGGGAGCATTAACGGGCAATTTAGTTCATCAAAGTTCTCTGGAAGGACTTGCCGCCAATTATGATAAAATCATGGCGATTGTCATTGGAATTTTTCTTCATATCAGCACCACCATTCTTTTTGAATCCAGCAGCGATCATCGATTTAACATTTATAAACTCCTCGCTATTGTTACCGGTGGGACGATTGGATTTTTAAGTTTCGGATAAGCAAGGCAAAATTTCCCGATTTCAATAACTTTTCAAAATCATGATTTTCAATTATTTATACACAATATTTTTCACAATATGTCTTTGAAATTAAAACAATTCATCTGTTATAAAAATATATTACTAATTTAGTCCAATAAGCTAAATCTAATCATTTACACTATGAAAAAAATTATACTCATCATGATTGCCATTGCATCTACATTGAGCATGCAGGCACAAACATCGGGAGGCCCTGATGTTTACGGAAATATTTGGCGGGACAGTAACGATCCCAATGGTCCATCTTTCAACTGGATTGATATTTCCACATCTCCAAACACAGTAGAAATAGCAGGTTTGGCAGATGATAATATTGTTGGACCCTTCTTCCTTCCGAGTCCATTTCAATTTTACTGGTATACTGTAGATCGTTTCTGGATAGGATCAAACGGATACCTTATTTTCCAGAATGCTTCCTTTGCACATCCATTTCCGCTCATTCCAACACCTGATCCAACAAAAAACAATTTTCTGGGTCCAATGATGACGGATTTAAATTTCGACAAGACGGGTCCTGCTACCGGAAATCCTGCCAGCTGTTATTACTGGACCAGCACTGCGCAGGATTCGGTGATAGTGACCTGGGATAGTGTACCTTTCTGGACATCCGGAACCCCATCATACACCGGTGAAAACACGTTTCAGATTTTAATGAATTATGCAGATAGTACAATTACATTTCAATATTTAACGCAAACCGGAGTCAGTCTTTCCACTACAAGCTTTGTTACTGTAGGAATAGAGAATGTTTCAGGGAACGATGGATTAATGTGGAATCAAAATATCTATCCTCCAGTTCAATATGCTGTGAAGTTTTATCCTCCTGCCTTCACTACTCAGCAAATTACGGATGTCGGCACTTCCTTCGCCGGAAATCCTGAAACTGCTGCTCTCTTCATTTCGAAAAATGCAGCAGGAGCTTATGTCCTTAGTTCTGAAGTAGTGAATACCGGAAACACAGTAGCTGTTCCTTTTAATGTTAGTGGAATTGTTCGTGCTTCACCAAGCAATGCTGTTCAGGTTTCCAACACCATCCTGACCGACACATTGCAACCCGGACAAACGCAAGTATTGACGATGGCTAATCCATTTATTCCCGTCAATGCCGGCACCTTCCGTTTTATCAATACGACTACATTACCCGGTGACGCGGCTGCAAGTAATAACATCAAAACGCAGGAATTACAAGTAGTAGATACTACACTGAATGAAATCCTTCTTTCGTATGATAACGGCGTGGCTGCGGCGACAGGGATATCCTGGAATGGCGGAGATGGCGGATGTGCGAATTATTTCATCCCCCCTTTCTACCCTTGCGATATCAATAAAGTAGCTGCATTAATTGTTGCTGATCCTAACGGTGTAGGTTATACGATGAGAGTTTATGCTGATGACGGTCCTAATAAACTTCCCGGTACATTATTAGATTCTGTGTTTGTTGCTACGGGAACATTCACAACAGGAGTGTATTCTACCTCTGTATTGAATCAACTTGTTCGTATAGACAGCGGTGGATTTTATGTGTTATGGGGAATGGCGGGAGATGGTGTTTCATTAGGTCAGGATCAGGTTGCACCTTTCAGTAACCGCACCTTTGAAGTTTTGGGAGGTACACCTTCTGAATACAGATACAGAGATATTGAGGACCTGATGATCAGAGCAACCATTCAACGCGTAGGTGTAGGTATAAATGAAGAGACTGCCGCAGAAGGAATCGGACAATTTTATCCAAATCCTGCATCCGACAAGGCGTTCATCAACATCGATGCAAGTTTGATTAAATCAGATGAGTTATTTGTTCAACTATTCGATATTCAGGGAAAATTAGTTGCAGGCGAGCGTTTCACGGTTCAGAACGGACAACTCGAAGTTTCTTTGAGTCAACTTGAGACAGGTATTTATACCGCACGTTTCTCAACAGGAAAAAGCGAGTACAACAGGAAATTAAATGTAGTTAAATAAGAGAATTTATAATACAGAGAGGGCTGTTTCTATCCGGAAACGGCCCTCTTTTTTTATGAGATGAAACTTTGCATTAAAGAACTACTTCTTCCTGTAAAGAACATCTACTTGAAGCGAAGTGATTTCCTTTAACTCTTTTTTTTGACTCAAGGTCCCGTAAAGTGATCTGAAAATCAGCTTGCATTCCATGTTTTCACTTTGCAGCGTGGCCATCATCAACGTTTCAGGGATATTAAATGCGGTGATGGAATACTCCTTTTGAACCCGACTTACCAAAGCATCCATCTTTAATTCAGACGCTACACCTTCAGCATCTACAATGGAAAGCACATTCTTTTCATCTATAAAATCCACCATCAAAAAAGCTGTGGAATCCAATTGTACTTTCTTACTCTCCTCCCTTTCCGAACCATAATATTCATATTTAAAAAACAATTGATACCCATCCACATTTAGCGGCAAGCCATTTGTTTCAGTCGAAAATTGAAATTTATCCGCCTTTTCAGGATCATACCTCCATCCTTCTTCATATTCCAGATTTAGTGACTTCATCACCATGGTGGCCAAACGGTATTTCCCGTGTTTAACACGCAATGAATCGAGGTTGAGGTCCATGATATCCTGAACACTGTTTATGTCATGTGTTGAAAGCAGGTAATCGAATACACTTCCCATTTTCATACGCAGCTCCTTGTTCATTGTATTCCCAATGGGTGCAGGAACAATCCGGTTCTCTTTAAACATACCCTGATCACTCAACATATTTATTAGTCGGGAACGCTGATTCGACATACTCACTTCAAAAGCACTCCATGGACCAAAACCGGATAACAATGCCACAACAAAAAGAGACATGGGAATCACCTTAATAATCTTCCTACTGCTAAAAAGAAAATAAATCGCATTTCCCAACAACCATATAGCCAGAACAATGATAAAATATCTGTTTTCGGTGATTCCATACTCCTTTACCCGAATATAAATGGAAAAAAAGAGTAGGGCTATCAAGGGTAACAGCGCTATGTAAAAAAGTCGTGTAAAGGTTTTGACCCATTTATAACGATCATCATTTCTTAAAGGCCAAACTAACAACAAAGCCAATATCCCGGCGGTAGAAAAACCAATAACCAAATAGGAAACCCAACCGCGCGGCCAATTCATGGTTATCAGGATTTTCAATTCATACACATAGAGAATCCCTAAATAAATCGTGACCAGCGGCAACAATACAAATTGTGTAAATATCCGAAGTCCACCGGGGTAATCACTTTCTTTTTCCAGCCCGGGAAAATCGCGAGGAACTCCGGATAAAAAGAACCAGGTATTAAAAACTACTGCGATGATAAAAAATAAACGTTGGTAGGCTTCGTCTTTAATAGCCGCTTCAAATAAATTATCAATAGCAAGAATAGCCAATGCCAATCCCGCGAATAATACAAAAGAATATAATCCCGCTGTCAGGAATCTTAAAAAGAGCGACTTATTAAACTGCCAGAATCCCTGCATTTCCGGGTCCACCAGGAAAGGAGCAAAAGAAACAGCCAGATGTGCCGCCAATAATAATAGCAGATGTCTGGCTGCTGTAATTTCGGTAAATTCATATGGAAGAAAATAAAAATACAAAAATGCAAGTAAAAGCAACATGACGTGTATAGTAATAACAGTACGTTTCTTAATGTAATACCTTTCACAAAAGAGGGTCAGTCCAATAAAAGCAGGCAAAGAAATCGTACAGGTAACTAAAAATTTTATCACATACTTAAACCACTCATTTTTTTCATTGTGATCCACTAACCACAGCAATGCCGTTGCTGCAAATAAACAAATCATCAAGGGCAGCGGAAAGCGAACAATTGTTTCCTTCGCCCTCTGACTGATTCCTTGTAAGGAGTTAAACCGCATCACTTCAGGAATTAAAGCAGTTAAAAGTATTAAATGAATCAATGCATCCACCAACAAAGTGTAATTTTGCCGGGTGCAAATGGTCTCAGATAAGATAAGGATTGATAAATTCCTATGGGCGGTCAGGTTATATAAAACCCGACAGTTGTCGGCAGAAGCATGTGAAAAAGGAAGAGTGAAAATATCAGAAAACACCGTTAAGCCGGCAAGAGCGATACGGACGGGAGAAAGTATTGTAATTCACAGAGGGCCATGGTATCAGCACATTAAAGTTCTTGCTATCACGGAAAAGCGGATGTCGGCTGCATTTGTAAAAGATTTTATCATCGATATCACCCCGGCAGAGGAACTGGACCGCTTAAAACTACATCAGGCAGCACTTGCATCGTGGAACATTAAAGGTGGGGCCGGAAGACCCACGAAGAAAGATAGAAGAGATATGGATGAATTTCTTGGTGACTGGTAATAAGGGAGCCGCTTTGGTTAAAAGTAATAAACAACGCATGTGGATAAGCAACCGATTGAATCCTGATCACACCCATGTATATGAATTACTTTTGAAAAGATCAGATCTCCGGGAAATCATATGAAACGATGCTGCTTACTTCTTTTTCTTATCACCTCCCCTATACAGATCCATGCTCAGAAAAACACTGTACAATATGGGTTTCAGACGGGACCTTCCTTCGTCAATCTTTATGGAAACCCCTTCATTGAAACCTTTCTGGAACCTGAAATCCGTTTAACCGGAGGACCGGCGGTATATTATCCTTTCAGTAAGCACTGGAGCGTAAAAAGTAATCTGTTTTTTGAAGTGAAAGGAGCCGGGGGAATTCTACCCTTGTTTGACGAGGTGGGGGATTTGATGGGATTTTACAATGCCAAAATCAGTTATAGCTATCTCACCATTCCGCTTCTTTTCGAATATAACTTTGGCAACCGAATGAAGGGAAATCTTACCGCAGGACCGTACATGGGGACATTACTAAGTCAAAAATCGACATTTACAGAGCCGGTACTTGGGGAAAAAATTGTGGTGAGCGGCACTTCTAATTATATTCCTTTAGATGGAGGATTAATCCTAGGAGCAGGCGGGAGATATGCAGTAAACAGAAGAATTAATGTGAGTCTGGAAGGGCGATTTAATATTGGCATGACGAACATTGTGTCCAGACCGGTGATGAACAGTTTGACCATTTACACCTTAGCTTCACATATCCTTGTCGGGGTTTACTATACACCCGGTTATTACGCCGGAAAAGTTCGTGGAGTGAATCCTTAAAACAGACTAAATTTTATCAGTTCCATCTATTAGCCCATTAAGAAGTTTCCGTTTTGAATAAGAGGCATGCATCACCGTAGCTTAAAAATCGGAAATCGTTTTCAAGCGCAAAATCGTAAATCTCCTTCCACCTCTCTCCTATCAACGCAGCCACCAGTAATAACAAAGTACTATTCGGTTGATGAAAATTCGTAATCAGAGCATCGACTATCTTAAATTTATATCCCGGAGCAATTATTAACTGCGTGTAGCCGGTGATTTCTTCGAGTCCCAGGGCCTCCATCCATTTTAGAAGTGCATCCAAAACAGTTCTACATTCAGGGAGGGAAGCATCCTGAAATTGATAAGGCATCCATTGATCTATATGAAAGGGGTGCTCTGTTTCTTTATTACCCAAAATTTTTACTCCCAACCAATACAAACTCTCGAGTGTTCTTGCAGAAGTAGTTCCAACTGCAATAACCGGAAACTCTCCCTTCTTCAACAGTAAACTTTGCAGGACTGATTTCCTCACCACAATACGCTCTGCATGCATCTTGTGTTCCTCCAAAGTATCACTGCTCACCGGACGAAAAGTCCCTGCCCCTACATGTAAGGTCACTTTTTCTTGTGCGATTCCACTTTGCATAAGTGTAGTCAAAAGATCCGTACTAAAATGCAGGCCGGCGGTAGGAGCTGCCACCGAGCCCTCCTGTGAAGCATAAACAGTATTGTAACCGGATTCATCTTCCGGCTCTGATTCCCGCTTTAAATACGGAGGAATAGGTAGTTCACCGGCTTGCTCTAAAATTTCAGAAAAAGTATACGATGCATTATTCCAGGAGATCGCAATGATAAAATCCCTTTCGTCCTGACGCAGTTTTTCAAATGTAATTTCAACAGTGCCATACTTACCCTTTATGGACTTGTGCAGCGGGCCTTCCTTCCATTTTCTGGCATTGCCGATCATACACTTCCAGAGCAGCGGACCCTTAGAACGAAAAACTTCTTCGACAGCTAGTTCACCTACGGGTTCAAGACAAAAACATTCAATGGTATGGTTACCTGCAGACTTTAATTTGATCCTGGCATGGATCACTTTGGTATCATTAAAAACCAGCAATGAGTTGTTTGGTAAAAATTCGGCGACATTTTTATAGATAGATTTTCTAATGATTCCGGACTTATAAACCAGTAAAAGTGAAGAGGATCTGTCCGCAAGGGGATAAGCAGCTATCCTATGTTCAGGTAAAACATAGCTGAAGTCTTGTATTTTCAATCGTTGCGGGCCGGTCATGCTATCTTCAGATTGTTATTGATAATCAACAGGTAACAGTTAATGTTCAGAAATTCCAATAACAGCGCATAATTAAGAAAAAACGGGATGATTCTCATAAAATTCAAATATTTCAAATTTATGACAAACTAAAACACCCCGGAAGATGTTATCTCAATTATCAATAAAAGGGGAACCTAAAATTTAACTAATTAAAACCAACAATGAAAAAACCATTTCTAAAAAAAATCGGATCGGTGTTAACCACACTGATGCTGTTCGTGCTAATGCTTCCGGGAAGCATTCTAGCACAAAATTATTGTAATTCGAGGGGCGTCAATTCTTCTTTCAGAAAACTCTGGATAGAAAAATTTGATTTGGGTACTATTTCCAACACCAGTGGAAACAACAATGGCTATGCAAATTTCACAACGCAATCTGCGACGGTTGCTGCGGGTGGTACTTTATCTTATACTATTGTAACAGATCGTGTACTGCTAAAAAACCTGTTCTTCACAAGAATATTTGCAGATTTAAACAATGACAATGATTTTAATGACTCGGGTGAGACATTAGTGCAAGATACTTCTTATGTATCATTGTCCGGTTCGTTTACTATTCCTTCGAATACCGTGGCTGGAAATGTGCGATTGAGAGTCACTGTAAAACGTCTGGGTTATGCTCCTGATTGCGGGGCTTATTTCCTTGGTGAAACAGAAGATTATACATTAAATGTCACTTCAAATGTATGTCCTGCTGATGCGCATAGGCGTCAAGCTTAAGCAGCGCATTTTTCATATTTTTCCATTGTATTTATCCTCGTTTCTTTTCTCGTAACAATATTTCTCTAATTGCATTTTAATCTTTCGTCGTTTTCGGATGTTAAAGATTGAATGGAGATGTTGGGAGAAGAACTTGCCAATTTCATAAGGCTAAAATAGCGTTCCTCCTTCTTTCAGTTTATTCTCATTCGTGTAATGGTTCATCCAATAATTTGAAAAATGATTATCTGTAGAAGCATTAAATATATAACACATGTAATGCGATATGGATTTTTACATTCATTCGGGTTATTTCTTCTAGAGAAAAAATGACTTTTCCACGTTTGAATGTTTCTATTCTCCATCTTAGACTATACTTCTCTCTCTCTTTCTTGAACTATTTCAGCAGGCACGTTTGAAGCAAATGGTACCTTAACTGATTGTAATATTCAAGACTGTGATTCATTCTTTTGTCTCTGTTTTCCTCCTTTCCTTCTTCTTTCATTTGCCTTGTCTTTGAGCAGTGCCGTAACAACCATTCTCATTTCAATTGTTCTGTCTTTCCCACAATACATATCCATCAAACCAGCCCTTTTCCCAAGGAGTTTCTTAAAGTCAACTCCTTTCCTGATTTTCATCATAAATTTTTGTGCCGAATTTTTCTGGATATTAAATACGCCATTTGAAATGAGCCTTTGAACCGATATTACTTGAAAACCAAGATCGCGTAAATCAAATCACCTGGCTTTGAAGTAGGAGAGGACATTGGGTGAAAGACTTTGGTCATTATTAGCAAAACTGTGGATGTCAAGAAATGAAAAATTGTTTTTGTAAAGTTGTATAAAGCATGAATTTTTGCCACAGATTTCTTTTCTCCCCTTGAAACATTCCCTGGAAAATATTTTGCCAATTTAACTGGTAAATTAGTAGCTGTGCAGTCATCATAAATATGGCTTTGAATTTCTCCGAGATAATATTAATCTCTTCATTGGACTGAATTTAGGGTGGAGGCTAGCTTTTCTTCAAAATTAGTTTTAACATGTTCTCTGTTTTGTAGTTCGTCCGCTCCTCAACTGTGCTTAGTTAAGCTAATACCATTTATTACAGCTATTTCTGAAGCCCAACTGTCCTGCTGATGCGGGAACCATTTCAGCAAACTTCACTTCAGCATGTGTGAAAGGTGGTTCTACTACTATCGCTGCAACTCCCAATGGAAATGCAGTTGTTCCACAAGGCTTTCAAACTATTTATGTCCTTACAAAGGGAGCAGGGCTTGTCATCGAGCAGGTAAACTCACTTCCATCCTTCACCGTTTCAGCAGGAGGTATTTACACTATTCATACATTGGTGTATGACCCTTCGACCTTAAACCTTGGAATTGTTGTTCCGGGTACTACTACAGGTTTTGATGTAAACGCACTGTTGATTCAGGGTGGCGGTTCAATTTGCGCCTCACTTGATGTAACAGGTGCTCCGGTTATTGTGAATGATCCTGATGCAGGAACCCTTACTGCCGTGAACGCTACTATCTGCGGAACAGGCGGTACGCTGACTGCTACTCCTGACAGCAACATCAATGTGCCTGCAGGATACAGTGTAATTTATGTACTGACTTCAGGTACAGGTCTGGTGATTCAGCAGGTAAATGCTACTCCAACTTTCACTGTAACAACTGGTGGTCTTTATGCTATTCATACTCTGGTTTACGATTCAACTCTTGATTTGAGCATCGTTGTTCCGGGTACTACTACAGGTTTTGATGTAAACGGATTATTGGTACAAGGTGGTGGATCTATCTGCGCGCTCTTTAGATGTAGCCGGTGCACAATTCAATGTAACCAATCCTGATGCAGGAACCCTACTGCCGTGAACGCTACTATTTGCGGAACAGGCGGTACGACTTCTGCTACTCCTGACAGCAACATCAACGTTCCTGCAGGATACAGTGTCATTTATGTACTGACTTCAGGTACAGGTTTAGTGATTCAGCAAGTAAATGCTACTCCAACTTTCACTGTAACAAGTGGTGGTCTATATACTATTCATACTCTGGTTTACGATTCAACTCTTGATTTGAGCATCGTTGTTCCGGGTACTACTACAGGTTTTGATGTGAACGGATTATTGGTACAAGGCGGTGGATCTATCTGCGCTTTAGATGTAGCCGGTGCACAATTCAATGTAACTAATCCTGATGCAGGAACCCTTACTGCCGTGAACGCTACTATCTGCGGAACAGGCGGTACGCTGACTGCTACTCCTGACAGCAACATCAATGTGCCTGCAGGATACAGTGTAATTTATGTACTGACTTCAGGTACAGGTCTGGTGATTCAGCAGGTAAATGCTACTCCAACTTCACTGGAACAACTGGTGGTCTTTATGCTATTCATACTCTGGTTTACGATTCAACTCTTGATTTGAGCATCGTTGTTCCGGGTACTACTACAGGTTTTGATGTAAACGGGATTATTGGTACAAGGTGGTGGATCTATCTGCGCGTCTTTAGACGTAGCCGGTGCACAGTTCAATGTAACTAATCCTGATGCAGGAACCCTTACTGCCGTGAACGCTACTATTTGCGGAACAGGCGGTACATTAACTGCTACTCCTGACAGCAACATCAATGTGCCTGCAGGATACAGTGTAATTTATGTACTGACTTCAGGTACAGGTCTGGTGATTCAGCAGGTAAATGCTACTCCAACTTTCACTGTAACAACTGGTGGTCTTTATACTATTCATACTCTGGTTTACGATTCAACTCTTGATTTGAGCATCGTTGTTCCGGGTACTACTACAGGATTTGATGTGAACGGATTATTGGTACAAGGCGGTGGATCTATCTGCGCGTCTTTAGATGTAGCCGGTGCACAGTTCAATGTAACCAATCCTGATGCAGGAACCCTTACTGCGGTTAATGCTACTATCTGCGGAACAGGTGGCACGCTGACTGCAACGCCTGATGGAAACATCAACGTTCCTGCAGGATACAGTGTAATTTATGTGTTGACTTCAGGTACAGGTCTGGTGATTGAGCAGGTAAATGCTACTCCATCTTTCACTGTAACAAGTGGTGGTCTATATACTATTCATACTCTGGTTTACGATTCAACTCTTGATTTGAGCATCGTTGTTCCGGGTACTACAGGTTTTGATGTGAACGGATTATTGGTTCAAGGTGGTGGATCTATCTGCGCCCTTTAGATGTAGCGTGTGCACAGTTCAATGTAATTAATCCTGATGCAGGAACCCTTACTGCGGTGAACGCTACTGATTTGCGGAACAGGCGGAACATGAACTGCTACTCCTGACAGCAACATCAACGCCTGCAGGATGCAGTGTCATTTATGTGTTGACTTCAGGTACAGGTCTGGTGATTCAGCAGGTAAATGCTACTCCAACTTTCACTGTAACAACTGGTGGTCTTTATACTATTCATACTCTGGTTTACGATTCCACTCTTGATTTGAGCATCGTTGTTCCGGGTACTACTACAGGATTTGATGTAAACGGATTATTGGTACAAGGTGGTGGATCTATCTGCGCGTCTTTAGACGTAGCCGGTACAGTTCAATGTAACTAATCCTGATGCAGGAACCCTTACTGCCGTGAACGCTACTATTTGCGGAACAGGCGGTACGCTGACTGCAACGCCTGATGGCAACATCAATGTTCCTGCAGGATACAGTGTAATTTATGTACTGACTTGTACAGGTCTGGTGATTGAGCAGGTAAATGCTACTCCATCTTTCACTGTAACAAGTGGTGGTCTTTATACTATTCATACTCTGGTTTACGATTCAACTCTTGATTTGAGCATCGTTGTTCCGGGTACTACTACAGGTTTTGATGTGAACGGATTATTGGTACAAGGCGGTGGATCTATCTGCGCGTCTTTAGATGTAGCCGGTGCACAATTCAATGTAACTAATCCTGATGCAGGAACCCTTACTGCCGTGAACGCTACTATCTGCGGAACAGGCGGTACGCTGACTGCTACTCCTGACGGCAACATCAACGTGCCTGCAGGATACCGTGTTATTTATGTACTGACTTCAGGTACAGGTCTGGTGATTGAGCAGGTAAATGCTACTCCATCTTTCACTGTA
This sequence comes from Bacteroidota bacterium, assembly GCA_016713925.1. Lineage (NCBI taxonomy): Bacteria > Pseudomonadati > Bacteroidota > Bacteroidota bacterium. The sequence continues at coordinate 209,343 of JADJOH010000006.1, read as the reverse complement.
ACAAGTGGTGGTCTCTACACTATTCATACCCTGGTTTACGATTCCACTCTTGATTTGAGCATCGTTGTTCCGGGTACTACTACAGGTTTTGATGTGAACGGATTATTGGTACAAGGTGGTGGATCTATCTGCGCGTCTTTAGATGTAGCCGGTGCACAATTCAATGTAACTAATCCTGATGCAGGAACGCTTACTGCCGTGAACGCTACTATTTGCGGAACGGGTGGTACGCTGACTGCAACGCCTGATGGAAACATCAACGTTCCTGCAGGATACAGTGTAATTTATGTGTTGACTTCAGGTACAGGTCTGGTGATTGAGCAGGTAAATGCTACTCCATCTTTCACTGTAACAAGTGGTGGTCTCTATACTATTCATACTCTGGTTTACGATTCAACTCTTGATTTGAGCATCGTTGTTCCGGGTACTACTACAGGTTTTGATGTGAACGGATTATTGGTACAAGGCGGCGGATCTATCTGCGCGTCTTTAGATGTAGCCGGTGCACAATTCAATGTTGCAAGTCCTGATGCAGGAGATATTAATCCTGATCAATTCCTGAATTGCCTGGATAATGGCAGTGCTACATTGACTGGTAATCCACAAGGAAATATCAATGTACCTGCAGGATATCAGGTGATTTATGTACTTACAAGAGGACAAGGCTTAGTTATTCAGCAAGCAGGTCCTAACCCACAATTCACCGTTACGCAAACCGGTCTTTACAGAATTCACACACTGGTTTACGATCCCGCAACATTAAACCTGAGCATAGTCGTACCTGGTGTAACCACTGGATTTGATGTCAACGGATTACTGGTACAAGGTGGTGGATCTATCTGTGCATCATTAGATGTTCAAGGCGCTCCATTCCTGGTGTTCGGATCATTTATCTGCAATTTATTTGGAATCAACAACAGCATTATCGATTTGCCAATGAGCGAATCTGAAATGACTGAAGAGTCTATTCGTCTTGCAGAAAACAGCATGGAAGGTGGAATTCTCATCAGCAATGTTTATCCAAACCCTGCTTCCGCAGAAGTCAATCTTCAATATGTTACTTCAGAAAACGGAATCAGTACTATCAGCATCATGAACATGATGGGCCAAACAATCATCAACGAGCGATTCGAAGATATTGCAGGCATTAGCTTGAGAACGATCAATACTTCAGCACTGGAAAGTGGCAATTACCTGATTCGCATAGAAAATAATGGTAAGATTCAATCTGCAGGAATTAACATAGTTCGCTAATTATTAAGTAATTACAAATGGAAAAAGGCTGCTTTGGCAGCCTTTTTCCATTTTATACCTTTTGTTAAAATGATAATGTACTTTTGACCTAACAAGTCTTCAAGATATGACACTTCCAATCAAAAAATTCGCAGTACTACTTTTTCTTATTTTCTCTACGGTTCCAACTGTTTATTCACAGCAGGGGTTTGTAGAACTCAGAAAAGAGATCACCTGTTTCGACAACACCCGTTGCATCAGTCAGGAATTTAATATCAGTATTCCTTATTTCGACTTACCGGAAAAAGGCGCCATCATAAAACAGATAAATGACAGTCTTTATAAAATAGCGGCGGCTGTTTTAGTGGACATGAACAAAGAAGTGCAGTTTCAGCCAAAAAATTGGGCCACAGATAAAATCGGAATTGATTCCTGCGTAAGTGGTATTAACATCACTGAAGCAAGAGATCTTTACTATTCTGTCTTTTACAATGAAAACAACTTGTTAAGTTTTATCATCCGCAACGACTGGATAGTTGAAAAGCAGATGATACTTAAAAGTGATTTTGTAACTGCTGAACAACAATTGGTTTATTGCTTCAGCATTGATCTCGAAAGCGATAAAATTATTGATGTAAACACCCTATTTAAGGCGGAAGACCGCCCGAAAATAATAGACATGATTCGTACAGAATACGAATTAGAGTACGAAGAAGAAATGACAAAGGCCGGTGACCGGTTGCGCTATTGCGGTTTGCTTTTAACACCACTCAAATTGGTAGCTGCTTACACCATGCTGTTGCCGGAGGATGAATCTGAAGTCAGAACCATTGAGCTTCCTTTGAATGAAGTTTATGATTTTATGCAAACGAAATATCAGCAAGTATTTAAACCGGATGTTAAAGAATAAACGAAAAAAGCATTTCCTGTTTTTCAAAGTTCTGTTTTTATATACCATTATCACTGCCGGTAATGCCAGCGGACAGTATGTTATAACCACTTTGCGGTGTGACAGCACCGTTACCAACTGTGATACTATTAGTACAGAATTTTACAACGCTCAAAAAAAACTAGAAAAGAAATGGAAAAACGGTAATCCTTCCAGTTCCGTCGAATACATCTATAGTGAACAAGGTGTACTCTACCGGAAAATTCACAGAAATCATCTGGGGGAAATTCAAAAAACCAACCGGATCTATTCTGATAGCAGTGGGAGCTGGCATACTGACAGCCTTATCGACAAGAACGGTACTTTACTATTTGTTTTTCGACGTACACCTACTGAGCAAGAAAATAAATTTCAGGTCGAATGGTTTTATAAAAATGATACCAAAGCCAGCTCACGACAACTGATCCAATACGATTCTCTGGGAAATGAATGGAGCAATTCCACTTGTTACACCAATGACAATTGTGTCACCTATCGCTTTATTTATTCCGGGACACGGAAAATAAAATCAGAAATGTGGGTATTAGAGGGCACTTCCTCTTCACCTGTTTTAAAAGAAACCGAAGAATATTTTTATGCAGAAGATGATTTAGCAATAGGATCTGTAAGGTTCGCAGAGCCGGAACATATTTGCACTTCGAGATTTAAGTACATTATAAGTAGAAGGTAAGTTTAAGGTTTAAGGTTTAAGGTTTAAGGTTTAAGGTTTAAGGTTTAAGGTTTAAGGTTTAAGGTTTAAGGTTTAAGGTTTAAGGTTTAAGGTTTAAGGTTTAAGGTTTAAGGTTTAAGGTTTACCATGAAGCGTATCGCTTTCGCGATTCTGCTTCATGGTTTTCACTCGCCACGTGTCCACGGGCGATGTGATCCCGTAAACCCTTGTGTTGACGGGAAAGGTTTACCATGAAGCGTATCGCTTTTCGCGATTCTGCTTCATGGTTGTCAGCTTTGTAATCCTCAATATTCAACCCCGTTGGGGTTGGGGGGGCGTTGGGCTGCTAACCCTGGATTGCATCCGGAGTTGGCGATGTTGAACCCTTTCAGGGTTCCGGAGAAAGAACCTGCAGATGAGCGTTCCTTCAAGCGAGTACAGATGAGCGTTCCCCCAAGCGAAGCGAAAAAACCACCCAGAAAATACCGCTATTAACCAATTTTACTTTGTATTTGCTCCTAGTCAGATTAGCTTTACCTCAAATTCTAAAAAATGAAAAGAAAACTACTCCTCCTTACATTACTTTGTTCACAAATCGGTTTTTCACAAATAACCATAACCTCTTCTGACATGCCTTCAGCGGGTGATACTGCCCGAAGGACGCAGGCACCTATTCAATTAGGACTTAATTATCAAGCTACCGGGGCAAATCACACCTGGAATTTCACTAATTTAAGATATCAGGCTCAACAAGTAGACACCTTCCTTTCTGTATCTTCCACCAACTTCCTCTATGCCCTTTTCTTTTCCAATCTGCCTTTTAATTCCAATCGCGCAAATGTAGCTACTAACGGTCAGGCCTTTCCTACCAACCCATTCATTACCATTACAGATCCATACAACTTTTACTACCGTTCTTCTACTGACTATCGCCAGGTAGGTTTAGGAGCCAGCTTCCAGGGAATTCCACTACCGGTAGCGTATACCCTTAAAGATAAAATCTATGAATTTCCGCTCAATTATGGAGATGTCGATACATCTGTTTCTGCATGGAATGTTGCATTGCCAAGTTTAATTTATTACGGATCAAATCAAACACGAATTAATGAAGTTGACGGATGGGGAACATTAAACACCCCTTATGGAACTTATCAGGCTTTAAGAGTTAAAACTACACTTATCGCTTCCGACACCATTTCCATAGACACCTTAAATCTGGGATTAAACATTGACCGCCCGCTTACCAGAGAGTATAAATGGTTGGCAAATGGTGATATCGTTCCTGTACTACAAATCACCACCACAGAAATTTTCGGAATTGAAATTGTAAATTCCATTCTATTCAGAGATGTGGTTCCGAATGTTACACCGGGAATACTGCCAACTGCTATCTGTGCAGGCTCAACTTTACAACTCCCGTTCACTGAACAGGGGACTTTCAATGCCGGTGCTTTATTCAGTGCAGGAAATAAATTTACTGCTCAATTATCCGATGCTTCCGGAGATTTTAGCAATGCCGTAAATATTGGCGATACCACCAGCAACCAATCCGGAAATTTCTCCGTAGTGATTCCTGCCAATACTCCTGCAGGTAACGGCTACCGTATACGCATTACTTCAAGCAACCCTGCAGTAACAGGTGCTGATAATGGTATAGATATCCGAATTGACAATGGCTTACCTGCTGCAAGTACCATCCAGTCCAATGGCTCCACTTCGCTTTGCATTGGAGATAGTCTTGAACTTGCCGGATCTGCAGTGACGGATGCAGTATATCAATGGACGCTGAATAATACAGCACTCAGTGGAGAAACAGCATTGAACCTGTATGCAGTTTCCGGAGGTGATTATATTCTTCAAACAATAAATAGTTGCGGAGCGACATCCTCTAATTTAATTTCTATTACCCTTGATAGTCTCCCCGTTGCTGCAAGTATCACTGCTGCCGGAAATACTACATTCTGTACAGGTGATTCTGTGGTACTTAATGGAAGTGTTCTGAATGGAGTTCAATTCCAATGGGCTGTAAATGGTATTGATATCTCCGGAGCTAGTACTCTTGATTTAACCGTAAATCAAGCCGGAAATTACACGTTGAACACCATCAATAATTGCGGTGCAACTTCTTCCAATAGTATCACGGTAACGGTAGATTCGATTCCGCTTGCTTCTGCTGTAACCGCTCTTGCCGGTACCATATTCTGTGCAGGTGATTCCTTGTTATTAAATGGCAGCACTATCAATGGGGCCGCTTATCAATGGCAACAAAACGGCAATGATATTACCGGCGCCACCGCTGTAGATTTGTATGTGAATCAGTCGGGGATTTACTCGCTAAATACCATTAACAATTGCGGTGTGAGCACCTCCAACTCGCTTCAGGTTACGGCTGAGCCACTCCCTCCTACTCCTGTAATCCTTTCCTCTAACGACACTCTATTTACAGCAGGTGGCTATAGTTATGCCTGGTATTTTAACGGCACTCTTATTCAGGGAGCCATTGATTCTGTTCTCATAGCAACAACTACCGGCGTATATACAGTGGTGATAACTTCGGCTAATTCGTGCAGTTCAACCTCACTGCCTTTCAACTTTGTGGCCTCAGGAATAAACACTGTACCCGTGCTCAGCTTACTGAACCTATATCCGAATCCTGCTCAGGAATTATTGAATGTAGAAGTAAAAGAAAGCGGTTCTTATACTGTTGAAATTATTGCTGCGGATGGAAAACTAGTGATGAGTCAACTGCAGATGCTGGATCAACGTGCTGTAATAACGCTATCCTCCACCATTGAAAATGGAACCTATCTTATCCGTATCAGCAATGAAAAATATGTGTATCAGCAACCGTTTATTCTGAATAGATAATCACTCAGAACAACGATAGCTGCAATTCCTTCAATTGAAAGGAACGGCGATGATGTGGTGAATAACCATAGGTTCTAATGGCCTGCACATGGGTTTCGGTGCCATACGCCTTATTCTTATCCCAGGCATATTGAGGAAACTCCCGATGAAGGGATTTCATATAGGTATCGCGATGTGTTTTGGCCAGAATGGATGCAGCAGCAATGGAGAGGTAAGTCCCATCTCCTTTTACCATGCATTTATGTGGTATATGATGGTATTTGGGAAAACGATTTCCATCAATTAGTAAAAACTCTGGCTCCGTTTTCAGTTGGCGAATCGCATCATGCATGGCCTTGAAGGTTGCATTAAGAATATTGATGCGATCTATTTCATCTGCTGAGATCATTGCCACCGACCATGCCATGGCATCCCTCTCTATCAATTGGCGGAGTTTCTCACGAAGAGTACCGGGAAGCTTTTTTGAATCATTTAATACTTCGTACCAATCCAGCTTCAACTTAGGCGGTAGGATGACTGCTGCGGCAAAGACAGGTCAGGCCAGACATCCGCGGCCGGCTTCATCCACTCCTGCTTCCAGGACCTCTTCGTTGTAGGAAAGTTCAAGCATTCGGAATAAAATTCTTTGAGACCTCTAAATTGCTTTAAATTTGCCAGCCTGTCAAGCCATGCAGAAAAAATTTGTAACCAATCTGGCCTTTCTTCTTTTCCTGAATCTCCTGATCAAACCGTTCTGGATTCTGGGAATCGACCGTGCGGTACAAAATACTGTAGGCGCCTCATCATATGGTCTTTACGCTGCACTTTTCAATTTCTCTTTTCTTTTCAACATCTTACTGGATATTGGTATTACCAACTTCAACAACCGGAACATTTCTCAACACAATCACCTGTTGCAGAAACACTTATCCGGGATATTAACCCTTCGGTTATTACTGGCATTCGTCTATTTTTTATTCAGTTTGTCGATCGCTTATCTATTAGGATACCGGGGTGAACAATTATGGATTTTGCTGGTATTGCTTTTAAATCAGGCTTTAATTTCCTTTATCCTCTATCTCCGTTCCAATCTCGCGGGATTACATCTGTTCAAAATTGACAGTATGATTTCTGTCCTTGATCGGTTTATAATGATTTTACTCTGCAGTATTTTGCTTTGGGGTGGAATTAGCGAGAAAAAATTTCAGATTGAATGGTTCGTTTGGGCACAAACAATTGCGTATTTCATTACCGCCGTATTTACTTTCATGATTCTTGCATCGCGGGTAAAAACACTTTCAATTAAATGGGATCCGAAATTCTTCCTGATCATTCTAAAGAAAAGTTACCCCTTCGCTATCCTCATTCTCCTAATGACCTTTTACAACAGAATCGACTCGGTTATGATTGAAAGGATGCTGGTAAACGGTGCTGAACAGGCCGGCATTTATGCACAGGCCTATCGATTACTGGATGCAGCAAACATGATCGCCTACCTTTTTTCAGGTTTATTGCTCCCGATGTTTTCACATATGATTAAGCATAGAAAGCCAATAGAGGAATTAGCCGAACTATCCTTTTCATTCATTGTGATACCGGCCATCATGGTGATGACCTGCGGCGTTTTTTACAGTGAAGAATTAATGGGTTTGCTATATAGTGCACATGTAAAAGAATCGGCACATGTTTTTATGCTCATCATCAATTGCTTTTTGGCCATCAGTTCTGTCTACATCTTCGGGACACTTCTTACCGCCAATGGAAATCTGAAGCAACTGAATATGGTGGCATTGGGAGGAATGCTGATGAACATCATTATGAATTTAATTTTGATACCAAAATATCAGGCGACCGGGGCAGCTATTGCCAGTCTCGTCACACAATTTATCACAGCGGGTGCTCAAATTCTTTTAGCCCATCATATTTTTAAGTTCAGGATACGATGGATGCTTGCGGTTCGCTATTTCACGTTTATACTTCTTGCTTTCAGCTTGTTTTGGTTTACCACTCAATTTTCCACTTATTTTATATGGAGAGCCGGTTTTGGAATCGCTTCCTGCTTCCTTATTGCCTTACTTCTGAAGTTAATTCGACCATTGGAGTTGTTTCGGCTCATTAAATACGGTGATAATTAGTCACTTACCTTATATTTAAAGGTTTAAGCTATTTTTGCCAACCCAAATCGGTACACGAATGAACCAAAATCCAACAGCATCTGAAAAACTCGATGCAGTACGTTTGTTGAAATTTATTGTCAAGTGGAAAAAGCAATTGATTATTACAGGCATTGCCTCCATTATAGTTTCCTTTGTTTTTACGCTTCCGGTCATTATGACTCCTATGTTCAAGGCGACGACCGTGATATATCCTGTGAACCTGCAAACCTACTCTCAGGAAACAGCGACGGAACAAATGGTGCAACTGCTGCATTCAGAAGATGTAAAAGAAAAACTCATTTATGCATTTGACCTCTTTACACATTATGACATTGACAGCACCGGTAAATTCCCGCGTTTTGAAATCATGAAGAGGCTGGAAGAAAATATTTCTATTTCAAAAACCGAATTTGAATCCATTGAAATCAGTATTGTGAACAAAGACCCTAAGCTCGCTGCGAAGATGTGTGACTCCCTTTTATCATTTGTTGATCAAAAAGCGATCAGTCTGGTGAGAATTCGTGCGGCAGAGGTCGTACGTATTACGTATGATCAATTGATGGAGAAAAAACAGGAATTGGATTCGATGGAAAATGCGATGAAAAATATCCGCACACAATACGGTGTAACGGATTTTGAAAACATGGTAGAAGGATTTTCAAGAGAGTATTATCGATCAATGAGCAGCGGTGGAGTCAACAACCGAATGGAAACTGCTAAAAAGAATCTGGATGAAAAAGGTGGTGAATATGTATTTTTAAAGGAAATGCTTTGGAAAGTAAGAGGACAGTATTCAGATTACAAGTTCAAATATGAACAGGCTTTAACAGATACAAAAAAGCAAATGGAATTCCACAATACGATTTCAAAAGCTATACCACCTGAAAGGAAAGACTCTCCAAAGCGCTCTCTTATTATGCTCTTATTTACTGCAAGTATGATGATTGTTGCTTTATTGTACATCATCTATCAGGAACATTACAAGATCAGAATTGAAAAGGAAATAGTGGGAGCTGATAAATTCTGATCGTCTTGCGGGAAGGATTAAATATATTTCCGGATAAAACTCAAACCCGTTGGTTTTATATATTAACGGCCTTATTCGGCGTATTTCTTACCTACGGAATGCTGCAAGGAATGACATTCCTCGCCGGCCTCCCGGTCGTATTCTTTATTCTTATGCTCATGGTTTTCCGGCTGGACCTTGTGGTTTTTGCCGCAGTATTGATAACCCCTTTTTCAATAAATCTGGCCCAGACAAGTATAGGCATCGGCGTTAGTTTACCTTCTGAACCCCTCATGTTCGGACTTTTCGTCATATTTTGGTTGAAGGTCTTTTTAGACGGAGGGCTTGACTCCCGCATTTTAAAACATCCTGTTACCCTGGTTATTTTAATACATATGGCGTGGTATGTTTTAACAACATTGACCAGTTCTATGCCGACTGTTTCCTTTAAATCCACATTGGCACGCTTCTGTTATATCAGTGTATTTTACTTTATGTTACTCTATCTCTTTTCTAAAAAGGAAAATATCAAACGATTTATCTGGACCTACCTTATTCCGCTTTTGGCCGTTGTTGCCTATACTATTTTCACACATGCGCTGGAAGGATTCAGTGAAGATGCGGCACATACGGCCATGGTACCTTTTTACAATGACCATACAGCCTATGCAGCGGTATTGTCTTTCTTTATCCCTGTTGTGCTCGGTTTTGCCATTGATAAGGAAAGCAGCAAACGAAGCACGAACATTACTGGCCTTTCTATTCCGGACCCAAATAACCATGCAACTGGAGAGCAATGATCAGGTATCCTCTGATGATTACGCGTCTCATGTGCAATCCATCGGGAACATCTCCAGTGATGACTCTAACATAGAGCGATTAAACCGCTGGGCTTGTGCATTGCGCATGTTCCAGGACAGGCCTGTATTAGGATTTGGTCCGGGCACCTATATGTTCAAATATGGGTCCTACCAAAAATTCAGCGAACGTTCGGGAATCAGTACCAACTTTGCAGAGGGTGGCGGTTCACACAGTGAATACCTGGGTCCCCTTATCAGAGCAGGGCTTTATGGCTCCTTTGATCATTTTAGTATTGATAGGTGTCACCGTGCAAACCACCGCCAACTACATTAAGAAAACGACAAGTAGCAGCAATCGAATTCTGGCAAGAAGCGTTTTATTAGGCCTGGTCACCTATTGGGTTCACGGCATTCTCAATTATTTTCTGGATACGGAAAAGGCTTCAGTTCCCTATTGGGGATATATCGCCATTTTGGTGGCTTTACAAATTTTTCATCATCAAAAAGAGGAATCAACCCTCCAGACAACGAATGCTAAGTAGGGTAACATCATCAATAGCATTCAGATTTTTACGGTAATCATTATAGGCATCCAGGACTCTGAAGTGCATATCCTTCATGGTAAAAACGTCAGCATTGGATTTAATCATTTCCATGAGTACAGGCAATCCAAACTCAATACCTGATTCATTTTCCTGCTCTACAATTCCATCTGTATAACAAAATAAGATAGCGCCTTGTGGCAGATAGGCCATTCCCTCCTGAACAAATGGTAATTCTTCAAACATTCCCAGACCGGTAGTGCCCTTATCAAGAAGTGTGAACTCATCCTTATGAAAAATGAATGGTGGATTTTGTCCTGCATTCACATAATTCAGCGTATGTGCTTTAGTATTTAACACTGCAAAAAAAGCAGTAATAAATTTCTCTCCCTTAGCACTTTTGTTCACACTGTCATTCAAATCAATTACAAGGTTTTTCAGAGAAGAAAAGTGATGAGCCTTCGCATTCAGATTCGCCTGAAAATTCGACATCAGCAAGGCTGCTGAAATCCCTTTTCCGGACACATCTGCTATACAGATCAGCAGTTCATCTGCATTCAGCTGAATATAATCATAGTAATCGCCTCCAATCTGCTGATGGGGTAAATAAGTAGCAGCCAGATCTACTCTCTTATCATGAGGAAGGTGGGCAGGAAACAGCATCGACTGCATTCGTGCTGCCAGTTCCAGTTCCTTCTGCAGTTGGGCCTGACTGATTGTATCTTTCGTTAAACGCTTATTCTCAATCGCGACGACAATGATATTGGTGATCGTATGAATAAAAGGGTAATACTTCTTTCAGGTGATCAATTTCATCATGTTGCAAATCTCCAATGAAAGCATAGGCTAAGGCCCGATCATTATGGAAAACAGGGATGATACTTTCGAAGCCCTGCACCCAGTCCGGCATTTGGAGATTATTGAACTGAAGCTGGTTCAACTCTACGAACCTTTCTTCCATTTCCTCCATTAAAAAGCCATCCGGAACTCCATAGGCGAGCATCTTATACCACCTCTCATCGTGAATGTAAAGAATCAACCTTTTTACCTTGAGTTGATTCAACATCACATTCTCAAAAATCTCAAAAAGCTGCGCGGCCGGCATATTGTAATTAATCGCTTTCGTTATTTGCAAAAGCCAATGTAACTGCAACTTCTTCACATGCAATTCTGCATCATTCTTCTTCTCGCCTGACAGCATTTTTTGCATGTTCCTTCGTGTTATTTAATTTTCGAGAACAATTCCGGTAATCTTGAAACCAGGGCCATTTCCTTCATTTTTTCTCTGGCTTCCTTGGCCGGACTCCCAAAATAAACCAAACCACCCTTCAGTGATTTTGAAATTCCGGACTGTCCATACACGATGGCTCCCTTCCCGACTGTCAAATCTTTCTGACATCCTACCTGACCCCAGAAAATCACTTCGTCTTCTATATTCACACAACCTGCGATACCTACATGGGCAGCAAAAAGGCAATTCTTTCCGATCACAGTATCATGTCCTACATGAACATGATTGTCCAGTTTCGTGCCCTTCCCGATGATGGTATCGGAAGAAACACCTCTGTCAATGGTACAACAGGCACCTATTTCTACATGATCATGAATCACGACGCGGCCACAGGAATGCATCTTTTCATAAAATTCAGGACGGCGTTTAAAATAAAAAGCATCTGAACCAATGACGGTGTTTGCGTGAAGGATAACATTATCACCTATCACACTATGATCGTAAATAACCACCCCACTGTGAATGATACAATTTTTTCCAATAACTACTTCCGGTCCAATAGCCACATTTGGTTGAAGAATCGTTCCTTTTCCGATAGTTGCAGAAGGATCAATAGCTGCTGCTGAGGGGACAAAAGGCATGAATCTACGCGTAAGGTAAACATAATCGCGAAAAGGATCGTCCGTAAAGATCAATCCTTTTCCCTCGGGCGCTTCCACTTCCTTATTGATGAGAATAAAAGTTGCAGCAGAATTCAGGGCTTTATCGTAATACTTCGGATGATCCACAAAGGTAAGGTCACCGGCTTCCACACGATGTATTTCATTGATGCCGGTAACGAGGCCATCCGCATTACCAATTACTTTTCCATTGATGAGTTCATTAAGTTCCGATAGCTTAATGCCTGATTTTATTTTCATAGCTTTATCTTACAAAAGTAATTATTCTATACGCACCATAAATTAAAAGCTATAGTATCCGGAGGATTGATCCTTCGTCCGGGCAGATTTCAACATGCCAACACTACTATCTCCTTTAGTAATTATATGATATGCTGAAAAAACCTTGTAAAATGAAACAAAATAATGCAGCATATGCTCTTCGAACAGGAGAATTAATCGGTTAAAAGCCTTCAATTCATTGCTTAAGATCATGATGAAAATGCATTGCCGATTGCCGAAATCGCTGAAAAACAGGGGTTCCCACAGATATTTCTGGAAGCTATATTCCAAATTGAAAAAAAATGAAATTCGGGATTATCCTTTCTCCTACTTATTAATAACAAAAAAGGACCTGTCGTTATTCTGACAGATCCTTCTCTAATCAATATTTTTAATTAGTTGTTCACAATAATTTCAGCACCTAATGCCTGTACACCTGCTCCACCAACAAAACCTTTGGCGTAAACTGTATATATTTTACCTGCTGTCAGTGCGATTCCCGGAAGAGGAAGCACCACTGTTGAAGTTCCGGCAAGACGTGCTTCCAGATTATAGGTCATAGCATCCAGCGGAGTAAAAGCTGTGAATTCCTTAAAGCTGTTATTCCCAAAAACAACCGGACCACCGGTAACGGCAACATCTACAGCCGGAGCATCCGGTGAAAGATGGATGAAACGCACATGTGCTTTACCTGCAGCAGGAGCAGTAAGATCATCTTCAATGAACAATCCGCTTATTTTGCTAACGCTATCGATAGCAAATACACTATAATTTTTATTCTTTACGATAGGCAGACTGGCTTGTAATGCTGTAGTAGCTGTTCCGGCAACGTTTACTTTTAAGGTGCGTGTTCCGGAGGTTACAGAGAAATAAGCTGTGTTGTCAGTATAAACAACATCAGCGGTATTGATTTTAGTACCATCCAGTAACAGATCTACTGCCGGAGCATCAGGAGATGCATGAATCACCATTAAATTACCACTACCGATTGGTGCCGGTGTGCTATCATCATCATCATCTTTACATGAAGAAAATGTTAATACTGTACTTAAACCCAACATAAGGAGGGCCATAAATTTTAGGGAATAATTTGTTTTTGTTCTCATTTTTGAATAATATAGTTTTAAGTTTTAGAACATTTATAACAACCGGAACTTCAATAAAGTTTTTTTCATCTTCGAAATTCTCTATTTATTTACGATTAGTAGCTTCATTCTGTAAAAGCAACGCTTAAAAACCCTAACTTTGCAGCCTCTTAAAATAAGCTCAAAAAGCGTCTAGTACCGCACACAAAATGCAGAATATCAGAAACATAGCAATTATTGCTCACGTTGACCACGGGAAAACAACCCTTGTTGACAAAATTTTACATCAAACCGAACTCTTCAGAGAAAACGAGAAAACAGGTGATTTGATTCTGGACAATAATGATCTTGAACGCGAACGCGGAATTACCATTGTTGCAAAAAATGTATCTGTAGAATACAAAGGAATTAAAATAAATATCATTGATACACCGGGTCACGCCGATTTTGGCGGTGAAGTGGAGCGGGTGATGAATATGGCAGATGGGGTATTATTGCTGGTGGATGCTTTTGAGGGTCCAATGCCACAAACCCGTTTTGTACTTTCGAAAGCACTGGAGATGGGAAAAAAAGCCATCCTTGTCATCAATAAGGTCGATAAAGAAAATTGTCGTCCGGATGAGGTACACGAAAAAGTTTTTGATTTATTCTTCCACCTGGATGCCACAGAAGCTCAATTGAGTTTCCCTACAGTGTATGGTTCTTCCAAACAAGGCTGGATGACGAGTGATTTGAAAATTCCAAGTGATAACATAACCCCTTTACTGGATGCCATTATTGAATATTTTCCCGGTCCGGCGAAGGTAGAAGGTACCCCTCAGGTATTAATTACTTCATTGGATTTCTCCACTTATGTAGGACGGATTGCTATCGGAAGGATCAGCAGAGGATCCCTGAAAGAGAATCAGCCGGTGACTTTAATGAAAAAAGACGGCTCTATTAAAAAGATGAGAGTGAAAGAGGTATATGTCTTTGAAGGTCTTGGAAGAAAGAAAGTTCCCGAAGTAGTATGCGGAGATATTTGTGCGATTACGGGTATAGAAGATTTTGACATTGGCGATACCATTGCTGATTTCGAAAATCCGGAAGCCCTGAAGCCCATTTACGTAGATGAGCCTACGATGTGTATGCTTTTCACTATCAATACCTCACCTTTCTACGGTAAAGAAGGTCGCTTTGTAACGTCAAGGCATATCCGCGATCGTTTGTACAAAGAGTTGGAGAAGAATCTGGCGATGCGTATTCAGGAAACAGACTCTCCTGATTCGTATCTTGTTTATGGCAGAGGCGTATTGCATTTATCCATTCTTGTGGAGACCATGAGAAGAGAAGGATATGAACTTCAGGTCGGACAACCACAGGTGATTATAAAAGAAATTGATGGTGTTAAACACGAACCAATAGAGCACTTAACTGTTGACGCTCCTGAAGAAGTTGCCGGTAAAGTAATTGAATTGGTGACGCAGAAGAAAGGTGAACTCAAGGTGATGGAGCCAAAAGGCGATTTGCAGCATCTTGAATTTGAAATACCTGCTCGTGGACTTATCGGTTTGCGAAGTAATGTGCTTACTGCTACTGCGGGAAGAGCAATTATGGCCCATCGTTTTTTAAAATATGAACCCTGGAAAGGCAGTATTCAGGGACGTATTTCAGGGGTATTACTGGCAAAGGAAACCGGGACGGCTACTCCCTACTCTATCGACAGAATGCAGGATCGTGGAATCTTCTTTATTGATGCAGGGGAGCAAGTGTATGCCGGTCAGGTGATCGGACAACATATTCGACCTGATGATCTCGTGATCAACCTCTGTGAAGCTAAAAAGCTCACCAACATGCGTGCATCCGGAAGTGATGACAATGTGAGAATTGCCCCTAAAATCAATTTCTCTTTAGAAGAATCAATGGAATACATTGAAAAAGACGAATACCTGGAGATTACTCCAAAGTCCTTGCGCATGCGTAAAATTTACCTCGATGAAAATGAACGCAAACGTAATGCAAAGAAAATGGCTGAAGCCTAAATCCTTCGCTTACTCAAATAAAAACGCCGGTTATATCCTATATATCCGGCGTTTTTATTGTTTGGTCGTTCAGGAGGCAGACTTTAGCTAATACTTCTGAAGTGATCCCGTTGAATGATTATATTTGATAAATGATTAATCAACGACTACCCCTTCCTATCCATCGGTCGAACCATATCATTCCAAAATAATTTAAAGGAGCATTATCTGTATGTTAGACAGAGTCATTGAAAAATTTTACTTGCAGATGCCTAATAAAAAAGTGCAGAGTATTATTTTGCACTCCTTATTTTGGGCAGTATGGCTTACACGCTCCTTCTATGACACCTACAGTTTGTGGGGTGTTGAATGGGGGTTGGCTTACGTGGTAATTGTTTTTATCAGTCAGGTGCCTCTTGTTTACATTCACCTGTATTACTTTGTTACAAAATTCTTAAACCGAAAAAAATATGCAATATATGTACTACTGACCATATTGTCTGTTTACGGCTACTCTCTTTTCAATTATTCGCTGTTGACTTCGTTGCCACGTGAGCATATGCCGGAACGAATGACACGTTTCCTCACTAATATTACGCCTAACTTTGATTTGCTGGAAGGATTGATAGTTGTCATTCTGACTTATGCTTTAAAATACACTTTGATTGCATTTATCACGCAGAATGAACTTTTGAAATTACAAAAGGAAAAATTACAACTTGAGCTGAATGCCTTAAAAGCACAGATCCATCCCCATTTTTTGTTCAACACACTTAACAACCTCTATTCTCTCACCTTAAAGAACTCCGACAAAGCATCAGAAGTGGTCCTGAAGCTCTCTGATATCATGCGCTACGTACTTTATCAGGCCAATGAAGAAAGAGTAGCACTCTCACGCGAATTGGCCTTTATTGAGAATTATGTAGAACTGCAGCGCATACGATATCATAACCGTTATGA
Source organism: Bacteroidota bacterium (assembly GCA_016713925.1). Taxonomy (NCBI): domain Bacteria; kingdom Pseudomonadati; phylum Bacteroidota; species Bacteroidota bacterium. Next base: position 192,944 of record JADJOH010000006.1, on the reverse strand, counting down.
TATCACCTTCCTGGTGAAAGGCGATGCAGAGCATCATTTTATAGCACCACTTCTTTTCATCGACTTCGTTGAAAATGCCTTTAAACATGGAATTGATAAACGCTTCAGTGATGGATTTGTGCATATAGATTTCATCATTGAAGGAAATACACTCCATTTTTCAATTGAAAATAGCATAGGCAATAACGAGCAAAATGATTCGCTGAAACAAGATGCCGGTATCGGATTGGTAAATGTTAAAAAACGCCTTTCAATTCTCTATCCTCTACAGCACGAACTTGACATTACAAAGAATGAAGAAATTTATGCTGTCAAACTTAAAATTGATCTCTCATGACCAAACTGAAATGTATCATCGTTGATGATGAGCCTCTGGCACAAGAAGTATTGGAACGCTATCTTGAAAACATCCGTGAACTCGAACTCGTCACCAAATGCAACAATGCATTGGAAGCATTTGAAGTGCTCAATCACGAAAACATCGATTTGATGTTCCTTGACATTTCAATGCCCGTCATTTCAGGTATTGATTTCTTGCGATCACTCCGAAAAAGTCCTGCAGTAATCATCACTACCGCTCATCCGGATTTTGCACTTCAGGGATATGAACTGGATGTGGTGGATTATCTCGTAAAACCGGTATCGCTCGAGCGCTTCATGAAAGCGGTCAACAAGGCCCTGGACCGGGTAAAGCAACATGCCCCTTCTGAAATCAGCAACAAAGCCGACTTTATGTTTGTTAAAAGTGACCAGAAGTTAATCCGCATAAATTTTTCAGATATCAGCTATATAGAAGGCATGAAAGATTATGTGAAAATATTTACAAAAGAGAAAATGATCGTCACCCTTCATACAATGAAATTTTTTGAGAGCAGCTTACCTTCAGATAGCTTCATCCGGGTCCATAAAAGTTATATCGTGAACGCTTCTGCCATCAAATCCATTGCAGGAAATGAACTCGAATTGCAACTGGCACGCATTCCTATCGGCAGCAGTTACAAGGACCAACTCATGCGATCGATCCAGACCAAATAACAGGCATAATTGTATCTGATATTTAAATTTAACAGGCCATTTCCTTCTATTTCTTTGACTTGTATAATACCTGCTTGTACTTTTTGAAGAAACCGTATATAATCCGGTGGATTGTTCTATTTTTGATTGACAATCCCCAAAACATACATGAAAAAATTATTACTTGTCTTCAGTGGACTACTGCTGACGCTGGCCACTCAGGCACAATTAAATGTAACCTTAAAATCAAATCTGCAATATCCCAATGATGCCTTATCCAACATCGGTGGCTATGTAGATTCTTTGGGTAATGAATATGCCCTTGTTGGTTATGAATCCGGTCTCTCTATTGTCAATGTTACCGACCCGGCCAATCCGGTCATCGCATTTTCTGTTCCCGGAACACAATCGACCTGGAGAGAAGTCAAGACCTGGCAGAACTATGCTTACGTTACTACAGAAGGATGCTGTGACGGACTTCAGATCATCAACTTAGGATATCTCCCGGATTCTATCAGCGTTAAACAATGGAAAGGTAACGGCGCCATTAACGGTGACCTCGAAACCATTCATGCCCTTCATATTGAAGATGCCCATGCTTACCTCTTTGGTAGTAATCTCTTTAATGGAGCCGGAATCATCATTGATTTGGCTGACCCATGGAATCCCGACTATAAAGGTTATACACCGGGAACCTATATTCATGATGGATATGTTAGAAACGATGTCCTTTATTCTGCACATATTTATGATGGCTATTTTTCTGTTTTTGATGTCAGCAATAAAGCCAATCCGGTATTGTTAGCCACCCAGTCCACTCCGACTCAGTTTACACACAATACCTGGCTGAACGATGCAGGAACCGTCCTCTTCACTACCGATGAAAATACGAATTCCTACCTCGGAGCTTATGATATTACTAACCTTAATAATATCATTGAACTCGACAGAATACAACTTACTCCCGGTTCAGGTTCCATCATTCACAATACGCATACACTGAACGATTTTGAAATTGTGTCCTGGTATAAGGATGGAATCGCGATTGTAGACGTGAGTCGTCCGGAGAACATGATTGTTACAGGCTCTTACGATACTTACCCACAAGGATCGGGGAACGGCTTTAGTGGAGCATGGGGTGTTTACCCTTATCTTCCTTCCGGTAACCTGGTGGTTTCTGATATCAACAACGGACTTTTCGTGCTAACACCAACCTATATCCGCGGCTGTTATCTGGAAGGCTTGGTTACAGATAGTGTTACCGGATTACCATTGAACAATGTTTCCGTTACCCTCATCGGCCCCTCCATCACCAATTCAAGCAAAATCACCGGTGAATATAAAACCGGATTAGCTGCGGCCGGCACCTACGATGTATCCTTTTCAAAAGCCGGATATATTACTAAGACAATTAATAATGTTGCCTTGCAAAATGGTATACTAACTATTCTTGATGTTGAACTGAACACCATTCTTCCAACAGTTACTATTTCAGGCTCTGTTGTAGAAGCCGGTACAGGAAATCCGATTCCTAATGCCACCGTGTTATTCACCAGTCCTCAATTTGATAATACGTTGACCAGTGATGCAAATGGATTGTTTACCATTGCCGGTTTCTTCCCCGGCACCTATGATGTACTTGCCGGAAACTGGGGCCACCGCACCTATTGTAGTTCGGGTCAAAATGTATCGGGAGGAAGTAACATCAACATTGTTCTGGATAAAGGATATTACGATGATTTCGCATTAGATTTTGGATGGACCGTATCCGGACCTTCCGGAAATGAGTGGGAGATCGGTGTTCCTGTCAGCACAACTAATAATGGACAAACGGCTAATCCGGGAGCTGATGTAGCTACGGATTGCGGAGACAAAGCCTTTGTGACGGACAATGGCGGCGGAGGTCCCTGGGATAACGATGTGGATCAGGGCAACACCATTCTGACTTCACCTGTTTTTGATGCTACGCAATACAGCAATCCTTACGTAAAGTACAATCGGTGGTTTTACAATGGAGGAAATACCAATGGCTCTCCTGATGACTCTATGAAAATTTTCCTTGACAATGGCACAACTATCGCCTTACTTGAATCCTTCGGGCCATCAGGTTCAGCTTCACAATGGCAACTTTCCAATTATAAAATATCAGATTTCATCACCCCAACCGCTACCATGCAATTAATAGTTCAGGTGGGTGACCCGGGTCCTATTTTCAATATTGTAGAGGGCGGTCTTGACAAGTTTGAAGTAGTGGAAGTCACCGGAGTTTCAACAGGTGATTTTGCAGAAGTAGGTTTGGGGGTATTTCCGAATCCATTTATAAAGGAGACCACGATTAAGATTACGAATCTGAAAACCGAGAGGGCAATACTGCAGGTTTTCGATATGCAGGGACGCCTGGTAGAATCCCGCACGATCAACAGTAAAAACACCTTATTGACCCTGGGTAATACATGGCAAACGGGAATATATATGGTGAGATTGATGAATGAAAGGGGCGAAAGTGAAGCTACACGAGTTGTAAAGCAGTAATTTATAGCAGTTCTACTCCAGAAGGCCGGCAACAACCGGCCTTTTTTATTTCCGGCTTTAATCACAACTGCTTGTTAACATTCCATAGGGGTTGTACAGTTACTACTTGCCAAAAGCCATCATATTTGCAAAGAATCTGCGTTATACTCTCGTATTGAAAAAGATCGGCTTCATTTTAATATCTATACTACTACTCGCTGCACCCATGAGTATGGCGCAGCAAAAATCACTTTGTCCACCCACCACCTCTAAAAAGGCAGAGAAATATTTTGAGGATGCCAGGGAAGCAAGAAAAAATAAAAAAACATTCAGTGTTGTTAAAGAATATTGCGAAAAAGCCCTTGCCGAAGATTCTGTCTATGCGGATGCTTTAAAATTATTGGGCGATTTTGCATGGCAATCACGGCAAGATAAAGCGATGGCAATAGCTTACGAAAGGTTACTTACACATTGCCCGGATGCCTCATCGGATGCGCATTACCGCCTTGCTAATTACCTCTATGAGCAAAAGGAATATGAAAAGTCTATCATCTATTTTCAATCCTTCCTTGACTTCAATAAAGTAAAAGAAGAAAATGCAAAGGATGCTTCTCAAAAAATTACGAGAGCAAAACTCATGATGAAGCCGGTTCCTTTTAAGCCTGTTCCATTGGCTAATATTTCCAGCGCAGATCCCGAATATCTCGCAATTATTTCACCGGATCAGGATTTTTGTTTCTTCACCAGGAGATTTGAAGAGCAAAAAAGAGGATCACTCTTTCCTGCAAGTGTGGAAAAATTTATGATCAGCAAAAAAATCGAATCGTCATTTGAAAAAGGCGAACCCATGCCCTTTCCATTCAATAAAGCAGGTTCCAACAATGAAGGTGGGGCGAGTATCACGATCGATAACAAACATCTTTTTTTCACCGTAAATAAAAATGGGAATTTTGACATCTACACGAGCGATGAAAACAAGGGAATCTGGTCTGAGCCCAGAAGTGTTGGTGCAGGGGTAAATCATCCCGACAGATGGGAAAGTCAACCTTGTATCTCACCGGATGGTAAAACACTTTACTTCGTGAGCATACGGGATTCATTAAACCCTACATCCGACATCTACTTTAGCAAAAGAGCTGAAGATGGGAACTGGGGAGCCATGAAATCCATTGGTAGCAATATCAATACTCCCGGAAGTGAAAAGACGCCCTTCATTCACCCGGACAATAAAACGCTATACTTCAGCAGCGATAATCTTCCAGGAATGGGAGGATATGATATTTTTATGTGCAGGCTCAATGCTGATGGCAGTTGGGGAACTCCGGTTAATCTGGGTTATCCTATCAACACGGAGGCGGACGAGTTAGGATTCTTTGTCAGTACGGATGGAAAGAAGGGGTATTTCTCGAGCAATAGTCTGAAAGGAGTTGGCGGGTATGATATTTATGAATTTGAATTATATAATGACATCAAACCTGATCGGGTATTGTTCATCAAAGGTGAATTAAAGGACGAAAACAATGTCATTCAAAAATTGGCAAGCATTGAACTAAAAAACGTCAATACCAAGCAAAATGCTGAAGTAGCTTTCGACAGCACCACCGGGAAATATGCCTCTGTAGTACTTTTTGATGAAGACTATATCCTCACTATTAAAAAGCAGGGGTATGCTTACAATTCCGCTTATTTCTCCTCTAAAGACAGTACTCGTCCCGAGCCCGTAAAAGTGGATATGAAGCTCAGTAAAACAAAAACGGGTTCTGCATACAGACTGAACAACATACTTTTTGATACCGAATCCTCTTCTCTTACCGAACAGGATAAAATCATCCTCTCTGATTTTGCCGAATATCTCCGGGAAAATCCGGGGCTCAAAGTAGCTGTACACGGACATACTGATAATTTGGGTGACCCTTCAAAAAATCTTCAACTCTCTGAAGATAGGGCCAGATCGGTTTGTAATTTTTTAATTCAAGCCGGTGTTGCAAAAGAGCGTCTCAGTTCAAAAGGATTTGGAGAAACAAAACCGATTGAAGTGAATAGTAATGCCGATGGACGTGCGAAAAACAGAAGAACTGAATTTGTTGTTGTGTCACAATAGTCTGCCGACTGTGCATTTAAATTTAATTTCCTCTGAAAAAATCATGTTAGTCCACTACTACATCTTCAACCACTTCTTATACATCATCTTTTCAGCTTCCTGCTGAGATGGTGATTTTTCAATAGCATATTTTGTTGAAGAAGATTTTTCCAGGACTAGTTGTATTTCCTTTAGACTTCCGTTTCTGGACACCGTAAATGTCACCGTCTCCCCCGGCCTCTTTAAAGACAATAATTTCGACAAATCCTCCCCCACTCTAAACTTATCCATTGCCAGGATTTCATCATTTACATTAATGCCGTACTTCCAGGCAGGAGAATTTCTTTCCACTGCCGTAACCATCATTTTACCATTAGTGGAAGTGGTAGTGGCGCCTGTCCATGCCATTGACTGTGTTGAATTCAAATCAATTATTTCAAGACCCATCACTGCCAAAGACTTTTCGAAAGGTAAAGGAATTGTATCATGAACGTATTTCTTAAAAAATTCACTAAGGTCCTTTCCTGCCACTTTATTCACCACAGTGATAAACTCAGGTTCTGTAAATGGCCTGTTCAACTTCTTATAATATAGCTGATACATTTCCTTCATGACATCATCCAATGATTTTGAGCCATTGGTATTTTTCATTATCTCCATATCCAGTAAAGCTCCTACAACACCTCCCTTCGTATAATAGGAAACGGTGGCATTGCCCGAGTTTTCATAGGGACGATAGTACTTTATCCACGCGTCAAGACTGGATTCAGATAAAGTTTGAATCGCGGCACCTTTTATATTCATGCAATAAGACATACTGCCCGCAATAATTTTAAGATAATCGGTATCCGAAATAAACCCACATCGTTTTATTATCAAATCATCATAGTAGGCAGTAAACCCTTCTGCTATCCAAAGCATAGTAGTATAATTCTCATTGCTATAATCAAATGGGCCAAGTGGGGTGGGACGTAATCGCTTCACATTCCAGACATGAAAATACTCATGAGCCACCAGACTAAGAAAATCCGTATAGCTACCCGATGTTCCATAGGACCAACGGTTCGTCTGGAGTGTGGTCGAATTCGCATGTTCTAATCCTCCGCCACCTGCATTCAGATTATGAATAATAAATAAATACTGTTTGCAGGGATGCTCCCCAAATACAGAAGAGCACTCTTCGGCAATAATCGTAAAATCCTTTTTTATTTGAAGTGAATCATAATTTCCAGTACCAAACATCGCCACTTCATGTGGGATACCCGCAACAAAAAATGAAAATGTAACATGATTTCCGATTTCAAAAGGAGCATCCACCAACTCATCATAACCGGCAGCCTTATACTGCCAGTTATCCGAATTTTTTACTCTTTCGAGTGCCACTGAAATCTTCTTCCAGGAGGAATGTGGATTAATTTTAACAGTAACCGGATTAGAGAGCAATAATTCATTGTACATAAAAATACTGGTTCCATTCAGGTAAGCATGTTCTTCATCAATAAAACTTGTTCTCACACTCAGCTCAAATGCATATACTTTATACGATACAACGATATTCTTTTTACCATTGGTTTCTATTCGCCAGGTATTTTTATTTAATTTGACTGAAGAGAGCTCCTGACCATCTCTATCTCTTCCATGGAAGGAATCCACGTGTTTTGAAAACTCTCTTACCAAATAAGAGCCCGGTGCCCATACCGGCATTTTCAGATCAAGAACGGATACATTAAGGTCTTCCATAATCATCTTCACTTCCACATAATGCGTTTGTGGTTCAGGAAAGGATAATTCATATTTTACTGTTGTTGAAAAACCGATCACAGGCATCATCAAGAGCAAGAGGCAAACACGGTCAATTCTTTTATTCAATTTAATTCGTTGTCTGATGCGACTATACATAGAAAACGGGTCAAATAAAATACCGGTCAATAAAGGCTGCCGGAAAGCTCGATAAAAGAGAACATATTCATTAATAGAACAATTCCCCGGCTTTTAAATAGAAGATACTACTAGAAAATTGAACGGAAAAATGCATCTTCATTAAAACTTCGGTCTTCTTTTCCCATCATGAAAAAAAACTTTTCGCAAATGTCTTTCTGTCAGAATATAAATAATCGCAAGTGAAATTAACATAGAATAAAAGAGAATAGACAACAACCAATTCAGATTTTGAGTGGCGAAGAGCTCTGCAAAAACAAGAATAATTAAAATTAAGCTGGCCAGAATCATCAACCATTTCCCGGCGTACGCATTTCCCTCGTACCAGGTATCTTCATTACGAAGCGATGCATGGGTCCTATAAGCCAGCCATGACTCCATAAATTCAGGGCCACTCTTTAGTTTCAGTCCTAAGGAAAAGAAACTTAGAGCACCAATCATGCTCAATAAAAAATATGCATTCATCGTTTAAAGAAATTTTTACAATAAAATGATACTACTACAATTTTTATTAAAATAAACTAACGCATTCCTCCCAGTGACTTCATCATTTCTTCCTGTGTCATCACCTTATAGTCAGAAGGAACAATGAAAAGTTTATCGGTAACCTGATCTGTTTTCACTTCCTTCGCAATCATTCTGGCATCAATTTCCGGAGTTTTCAGAGAGAATTCCAGCGGAAATCCATTAAGGCCATCCATATTATAATACCACGAACCGGTCGATTTCAATTGGTCAGTATACCAAACAATCATATCCTGTTCTCCTTCTGCTGAGAGAATAGCTTTCTTGCATGTATAACCGGCTATTTCCTTCGTCTCATCCGTCTGACTTTTGAGCTTAAAGCGCTTTGCCTTTTTTGAGTCATTTTGAATCTCATTCTTGTTGGTCTTTATGGCCATTTTATTGCCCATAAGATCCAATAATAAATGGACTTCTTCATTAAAAATAAGGATCGAAGATTGGAGCCCCATACCCATAGGCATTTGCAACTTCATCCGATCACCTTTAAACCACATTTCCGATTCAGTAGGCATTACAGCCATTTCTTCCTTTGAAAGTTCAGAATCAGAATATTGCATGGCAAATCGGACATAGCCTTCGTTTTTCTGACCTAGCACATTGAAATTAATCAGTATAAAAACGAAAAAAATCAGGAAATTTTTCATTTTAATTGTTTTGGAACTGCTAATATAAAACAAGATTTCATACAAATAGCATAGGAGTATGAAATTTTGTAGGTTTGAAGCTCAAAACACTATAATATTATGATTAGTACTGAAACTAAAAGCCTGAAGCACTTAGTAATAACCACAATTTCGGCACTTTTAGTAAGTACCGGCGTAGCCCAGGACAGGTCCTTGCAATTGGATGAAATATGGGGTAGTCCTAAGCTTTATGCACGCATAGCCGGAGGTTTCAATACTTTGCCGGATGGCCAGCATTATTCAAATGCAGAAGAAAAAGAAGATGGATCTTACCTCTTAAAATATTCTTTAAAAAGCGGGAAAGTCATCGACACATTAATTCGTCCGAAGGACCTCATCAGCAATGGTGACACTGTTGAGTACAGTGACTACACTTTTAGCAACGATGCTTCTAAAATACTCCTTAAAGTAAAACCTGAAGCGATCTACCGTCACTCCACACGTGAAGAATATTATGTATTTGAGAGATCATCAAAGAAACTTAAACGTATCACACAAAATGGGAAATCCATGTATGGCACTTTTTCACCTGATGGCAAGCAACTCGCTTATGTCAGAGACAATAATCTTTACCTCTACAATTTGCTCAGTGACAAAGAAATTCCGGTTACCGTAGATGGTAAAAAAAATCAAATCATCAACGGGGCTACTGATTGGGTCTATGAGGAAGAGTTCAGTATGGACATCGCCTTTTCCTGGTCACCTGATGGAAAAAAAATTGCATTTTATCGATTTGATGAAAGCAATGTAAAAGAATTTAACCTGACTTTTTACGGAGAACTCTACCCAAAAGAGGAACGTTATAAATATCCAAAGGCCGGAGAGGAAAATTCGAAGGTGGAAATAGTGGTGTATGATATTGCATCCGGTAAGAAGACAGAAGTTTTCTCCACCGATAATACATGGGAATATATACCACGCATGAAGTGGACGAAAGATCCTGATGTACTCAGTATTCAAAGAACGAACAGGCATCAGAATATTCTCGAACTTGCCTTTTATTCCGTTTCCTCGAATACACTTCAGGTGATAGTAAAAGAAGAAAACAAATCCTTTATTGAAATTACAGACGACCTTACTTTTCTAAATGACGGAAAACGTTTCGTTTGGACTTCTACCCGGAATGGATTTAATCATATTTATCTCTATGGTTTTGATGGCAAAGTAGTAAAACAAGTAACGGACGGGAATTTTGATGTAACCAAATATTATGGCTTTGATGAAAAAACACAATCCTTCTTTTTCCAGAGTGCGGAAAAAAGTCCTTTAGAAAGACATCTTTATGCTGTTAATATGAAGGGAAAGAAATCGTTACTGAGCCCATCAACCGGTACTCATACAATAGAATTCACTGCAGGATTAAACTATTATGTGGATACTTACTCCTCTTTTGGTAAACCATACACCTGTTCTCTGAATGATAACAAAGGACAATTTCTACGTGTCTTAGAGGAAAACACAGAAACAAAAAAGAATCTTTCCGGTTACAGGATGGGTAAAATTGATACCTTAAGTTTCAGAACAGATGATGGTATACAGCTTTACGGATGGATCATCTACCCTACCGATTTTAATCCTGCAAAAAAATATCCGGTACTGATGCATGTCTATGGTGGTCCCGGCGTACAAACGGTTACTGATGACTGGGATGGTCCGAATTATCTATGGCATCAGCTGCTGGCACAGCGGGGCTACATCATCGTTAGTTTCGACAATAGAGGAACTCCGGGACGTGGATTGGAGTTCGCCAACTGTATTTATAAAGACATGGGCAATCTGGAAGTACAGGATCAGTTGAGTGCCTTTAATTTTATGAAGAAAAAGCCCTTTGTTGACGGAGATCGGATTGGAGTCTGGGGTTGGAGTTTCGGAGGATATATGACCTCCCTGCTTTTAACCAAAGGTGCAGGAGCATTCAAGATGGGAATAGCCGTAGCCCCCGTGACCACATGGCGCTACTATGACAGCATCTATACGGAACGATATCTGCAAACACCACAGGAAAATCCCAAAGGCTATGATGATAACTCGCCCATCAATTTTGCGAAGAATTTAAAGGGGAAGTTTTTACTGGTTCATGGGTCAACTGATGATAATGTACATATGCAAAACACCATGGATTTCACGACGGCGTTGGTCAAAGCCAATAAGCAATTTGATCTCTTCATCTATCCCAATAAAAATCATGGCATCGGTGGTGGGACAACCCGATTGAATCTCTATACCAAAATGACCAACTTTGTTCTGGAGAATCTTTAATAAAAAACTGCGAAGAAGTATTAATCACTTTTCATCTTCGTCGGTTACCCATAATGGACGGGGCAATTGCAGTCCCCAGTAAATGGAAAGCAGACGCAAGGCGACTATCATTGAAGTCCCGCTGATAAATCCTATAAATGGCGCTTCAAAAATTACGACCAATAGAATACATAACCAGCAACCGGCAAAAGAAGCAACTGCATAAAGTCCGCCCGTGTATCTGAAAATAACAGGTATTTCATTGATTACAACATCTCTGAAAACTCCACCTGCTACACCCGTAATGACACCCATCAGTGAAGAAGAAAACAAGGGCATTCCCATATTCAACGCCGCGAACAAGCCTGCGATACTAAAGAGTCCAAGACCTATTGCATCAATCGTATTGGATCTGGTATAAAGGACTTTTGCCAGTTTATGAACTACAGGAACATACACAAAAGCGATGGCCATTAACAGCACGATGAATAAATAAACTTCATTCTCCACCCAAAAAAAGGGTCTCCGGTTAAGAAGTATATCCCGCAAAGTACCACCACCAAAAGATACCAGCAAAGCGATACTATAAGTACCTACCAGATCCATCTTTTTCTCAGCGGCTTTAATCATTCCTGAAACAGCGCTCACAATTACAGCGGCTACTTCAATAAATAAAAACAAACCTTGACTTTCCATATCTTTGATTAAACGAAAATACAAAATGAACAACAAGCTTCACCTTATTCTGATCTGCTCCATTGCTGTCTTATTAACAATCCCTGTTTATGGGCAGGAAGAATTGAATAAATTTGAACGATGGGTAGGAAACTGGAGCGCAAAGATGGAGGGAAATACCATCCATGAATCCTGGATAAGAAATGTTGACGGTAGTTATTCCGGAGAATCGTGGACAAAAAAATCCAATGGCGATTCTGTTCACACGGAGTCCATCCGTATCCATATGTTAAATGATAATATTTATTATGAACCTATAGTAAAAGATCAACACGGCGGAGAGCCTACACCCTTTCGTCTGATCATATCTTCTTCATCGGAGTGGATGTTCAGTAATCCGGACAATGATTTTCCAAAATACATTTTATATAAATGGATTGATGAAAATCACCTGCGGGCGAGTATTGGTAATTCCAATAGTGACTCGGATCATACGATAATATTTAACTACGTTAAATATTAGTCAAGTTTAAGGTTTAAGGTTTAAAGTTCAAGGTTTAAGGTTTAAGGTTTAAGGTTCAAGGTTTAAGGTTTAAGGTTTAAGGTTTAAGGTTTACCATGAAGCGTATCGCTTTTCGCGATTCTGCTTCATGGTCGCGATTCTGCTTCATGGTTTTCACTCGCTCTGCGAAGGCAAGAGAGAGCTTGTCTCGTGACATACGAGATGATCTTGGCATGACGGAAAAAGTTAAAGGTTAAGGTTAAATGGCTAGTAGCTCCGTCGATCTTGTTAGATTCATTGCATCGAAGATGAAATGGGAAAAAGGAGAGAGCGATCCATACGGTGAGCCCTACTATTTCAGTACAATGCCAGCCCCAAACTTATAGTCGATCAATATTGGTATGGCGAGCAATCGCATTTAATATGGGTGGATAAAAATTTTCTATTAAAAAATAAATATTAGTGCTTTTCACAATCCTCAATATTCAACCCCGTTGGGGTTGTGGGAGAGCTGTTTTATCACCCCGGATAGGAATATTGAACCCTTTCAGGGTTCTGGAGGAGCAGATTCCGCAGGCTGCGGAAACGCTTCACCACGATCCTCTACTGAACTATCGTAAACACCACCCGGCGGTTTTGGGCTCTTCCTTCCGGGGTTTTATTTGTAGAAATTGGTTTAGTTAATCCATAACCGTTAGTAGTAATGCGACTTTCCTCCACTCCTTTTCCTGCCAGATAGTCTTTAGCTGCTTTTGCTCTCTTCTTGCTAAGGCTAAGATTATAGGCTGCGGCGCCTACATTATCCGTATGACCTTCGATAATAAGCTTGAACCCGGTTTTTGTTTTCATTAATTGAGCCAGCGCATCCATGGAAGTAAAGGAAACCGGCTTAATGATGGCTTTTCCTGTTTCAAACTGCAGGTTCTTAAATACGGTATTGATGATCTCCTGTTCTTCAGCAGTCAAGGTTGCCGGTTCAGGTGCAACGGATTCCATCTTCGCTGCTTTCACTTCTTCCGGACAACCATTGAGTGACCGAATTCCCGGAACAAGCGGACAGCGGTCAATGGGGTCTGGAATACTATCTCCATCGGTATCAGGGCAACCCTTGTAAAAGAGTAACCCGGGTTGATCGGGACAATCATCCTTGGGATCAATAATTTTATCTCCATCACGGTCTGGACAGCCCGAAAACTCCTCGATTCCCGGTAAGTCGGGGCAAGAGTCACGGAGGTCGATAATTTTATCATTATCCCGGTCGGGGCAACCGTTAAATTCTACAGCACCTGAATCATCAGGACAGGCGTCGAGGCGATCTTGTATCTTATCATGGTCGCGATCCGGACAACCATTAAATTCAGGTAACCCCGGAATATCGGGACATGTATCCCTGCTATCTTCAATATCATCTCCATCACGATCAGGACAACCTGAAAATTTAAATAATCCCGGAACATCGATACACTTATCTTTTCTATCAGAGACTTTATCCTTATCTCTATCCAATGGATTTGACCAGGGGATACTGTACTTAAATGAGGCATAAATATCGGCACCGTATACATCCGAAAATCCCAGTAACGATCCCAGTTTATCACTTCCAATCCAAAAAGCGCCGAGGTACAATGCCAATCCTGTGCGGAGTGTTTTAGCCTCGTAATCAATAAATGAAATAGGGAATGCTACTTCCATCCATCGGGTTTCAAAGCGAGGAGTAATGGAATAGACACTCGGACGATCAACGCCTTTATCTTTATTGCGCAAGCTTTGAATAACAGTGGTATTTATGAAAAATTTATCATTCAATCTGAAATCCGCCTGAATACTGAGCGCACCCGGAAGTTTCATTCTGAAATGATTTGATCGTAAGGAGGCAAGTTTATCTCCATAAAAAATCTCCGACATAGAATAGTCAAAGTCCCAGTTATCAGCAAACTCATCTGTATCCCAATTCGGATAAAATGCACTATCGGCGGTCAGGTTAAAAGTATTTGCATTTCGGTTGTATAAAATACTTCCAATATCCAGAACGGAGATGCCCAATTTAACATCATACTTATTTTGCTCCATATCCACCAACTTTTCACCATCCATTTCCATTTTATAGAGGGAAGGATCCCTGCGCCATTCATAGGTAAACCCAAGGTCCCATGCAAAGCCATACCCGTTCATGAAGTCATCTAAACCACTCGGGTTGTCAAAGGTATTGTAATTTGTACGTCCATAATTTAAACTCAATGGACGAAATAACATATCATCATCGTTCAACACATTGAAATCACCTCTCACATTTTCAACGTAACCTCCACCAATTCCCTGTAATAATTTCAGTGTAATCCCTCCTTTGATAGCATTTTCATCGGTTTCATGGAGAAGTGTTGCATAGCTTAGTCCATATTCAGCCCATGCCATTGTATTAAATTCTACACCTGAAATATCATACAAACTATTGGTATTGATAAAATGCAAAGGATCAAAACCAAATTCTTCAAAAGCATATTTTGCCCCTTCAGGCGATAGACCATTGCAACTAATTGCTGCTCTCAATTGACTAGTCAAAGCAAAAGAATGCTTCCTCGTTACCGGGAACATAAGAGAGGGCCCATAATAGCTGTAGAAAAAATAGAGATTATTATCTGTGCGGTCGAAATCATCCAAATAACCTTCTTTCTCTATTTGATTCACTAGATTATTTATGCCAAAAAAATTCAACTTCTTTCGTGGAATAAATAAATAATCATTTTCAAGACTTACACCCACAGTGATTATATTTATATCCCATTTTAACCTGGAATCAATCATTGATGAAGGATTAATGCCCAGCCCTGCAAACCGGCATAATTAGAACTTCGAATGCCCAGCATCTCTTGCCCTTTGCATTACACAAGGCATAATCATAAGAAAAAGGCAATAATTGAATATACCAACAATTTTTTCCTCATATGCGATTGAATTTATTGGTTAAATGTATGGAAAACCTAAATAATTCTTTTTTACCAGTATCTCTTTTTTATCAACTCTACCTGATGATATAAATCATCCTTTTGCACAAATGCTAAAATGAAAATAAAAATAGCCAATCAACGAATTAAATCGGCTCATTTCTTCCGAATTGAAATTATCTTTGAGGCATGAATCATTTAGCCATAATTCTTTTAGGAAGCAATTTGGGGGACCGGTTAAATAATTTGACGGAAGCGGAGGCTTGTATAAAAACTTTCGCCTCAAGCATTGAGTTAATCTCAAAAACCTACCGTAGTACTGCCTGGGGAAAAACAGATCAGCCGGATTTTTTGAATAAAGTAATCAGTATTAAAACCAACTTAATTCCTACTGAATTGCTAAATAAATTATTAGAAGCTGAGCAAAAATTAAAAAGAGAGCGTTTAGAAAAGTGGGGGCCTCGAACTATAGATCTGGATTTGCTGTTCTTTGATGATTTGGTATATGCCGATGACAATTTACTTATACCTCATCCCGGAATAGCATCAAGGCGATTTACATTAATTCCACTTTGTGAGTTGTATCATGACTTTCTTCATCCCATCTATGGAGTAACTTTACAACAACTTCTAGATAACTGTACGGACCAAGGAAAAGTTGAAATTTTTGAAACAGAAAACCGATGAAACAACTCTACCCCTATTCTTACATCGTTATTGAAGGTAACATCGGAGCGGGCAAAACATCATTGGCAAAGATTCTTGCTAATAAATACAATACGGACCTGGTGCTTGAACAATTTGCAGACAATACTTTTTACCTCAATTTTACGAGCAACCCGATCGATTTGCATTTCCACTTGAAATGTCATTTCTGGCTGAAAGATACCGCCAAATAAAAAAACACCAGGAAGAGGCTCAAAAAAACAAATTGGTATTGATCAGTGATTATCTTTTTGAAAAAAGTTTGCTTTTTGCGAAAGTAACCCTGAAAGGTGCCGAACTGGAACTATTTAAAACTTTCTATGAATTGATCAACCCTACATTGCATAAACCTGATTTAATCCTCTATCTTCATAAAAAAACAGAAACGCTGCTCAGTAACATCAAAAAAAGAGGGCGGTCATTTGAGAAGGAAATACCGGCTGATTATCTTGACAAAATCAGCGCATCCTATCTAAGTCATCTTCAATCAATTAAAAACCAAAAAGTTATAATACTTGAATCTGATGAAATTGATTTTGTCAACAATCCTTCCCATTTAAGAATTATTCTTGATTTACTTTTGGTTGACCATCCTTTAAAAGTGCAGAATATCAGTATCTAATGAACGGATTATTGGTATCTTAATGCTTTAAAATTAGGGGAGATCACTAATCTTTATTTAATATTGCATCATAAATCTAAAAAGCAGCTTGAATGAAAATCAAAAGCTTACTTCTTATTACTTTGCTGGCATTTATTCAAATAGTGCAAGTGCAAGGCCAAACAGAAAGCGGTAGCAGTACTTCCGGAAGTAATTATGGCTTACCCAAAAAACAAGACTACGATCGCTGGTCTGTTGGTTTAACCTTTGGTGTAAGTCATTTACTAGGTGATTTATTGAAGGGTGCCCAAAATAATAATCGATTCCTGGATCAGGGCTTTGTAAAACCCGCCTTTGGACTTCAGGTTCATCATCAGGTTTCACATTCCATTGGACTCAGATTGCGAGGGATGATGTCGAGTTTTTCAGGTAACGATGAAGAATATCTGGATTCTGTGACTTACGAAGCTATTCAGTTTCCCGGCTCCGGAGATGGTAAATTATACGCCGTAAAATACGAAAGCCCGTTGACACAAGGTACATTGGATATGACTTACAATTTTGGAAATATTTCTTTCCTGAATAGAAATAAGAATTTCCACATGGTGGCCACTCTGGGAATAGGATTCTTCAATTTCGATGCTGAAGTAAAATCAGATTCCTCCAACTCTATTATGCTAAGAAAATCGGGGAACATTACTGAGCTAATGATACCCGTAAGTCTGGGATTCAAGTATAAAATAAACAAATTTGATATTGGTCTGGCCTTTGAATACTATAAAACATTTACTGATGATGTGGATGCGACTGTAAAGACCTACTCTGAATTCGATAATTATGTGATGTTAAATGCAGCAGTAAATTATACATTCGGAAAGAAAAACAAACCGATGGAGTGGGTGAATCCTATGGAGATCGTTTATAATGATCTTGCGGATATCAAGGAAAAGATAGATATTCTATCAGGGGATAAAGACAAAGACGGCGTTTCAGATTTATTCGATAAAGACAACAGTACTGTTGAAGGAGCGAAAGTTTACGGAGATGGCACCTCTGTAGATACCGACAGTGACGGTGTTCCTGATAGCAAAGATGCAGATCCGTTTACTCCTAAAGGTGCGAAGGTAGATGCGAATGGTCAGGAATCAGATACTGACGGTGATGGAGTACCTGATAGTCGCGATCTGGAGCCTGGTACCGGTGCGGGAACGCTGGTAAATTTCCAGGGGATTACTGTTGCAGCTCCCGGTGATTTTGGAAAGGATAATATTGGAGTAGACGGCAAAAGCGGAACCAGCGGAAAAAGTGGCGTAGGGTATTTACCTTCTGTATTCTTTGATCTGGGTTCAGCAACGGTAAAATCCAATTACCACGATCGAATTCTTGTAATTGCGAAAGTGATGAAGGCCAATCCTAATATTAACATAAAGGTTACCGGTAATTGTGATGTTCGTGGTAGTGAAAATGAAAACATTAAATTGGGTCAGCGCCGCGCAGACAATGTACGTGACCAACTGATTAAACAATATGGAATTGAGGCCACCCGTATCATTACTGAAACTAAAGGTGAAAAAGATCCTATGGCCACTTCTTTAAACCCAATGAACAGAAGAGTGGATTTCTCAATAGAATAAAATTTCTACTCTGAATAAAAAAAGCTGCCTTCTTCACAGAGGCAGCTTTTTTTTTGCTACCCTGCCCGGACAATTTTTTCGAGAAGTTCTACCTGAGGCTGATCGAATACAATCTCTATCTAAAATACTTTGGTCAAAAGAATTCCTTCCAAAGGTTTAATGGATCATACAAAAGAAAAACAAAGCTATGAATGTTCAAATAATTTATAAAGGGTATTAATTAACTTGTTCTCTTCCTTTGCTTCATAACCATCTGCACTCAACCATGTCTTCTTAAATTTAGATTGAATATCAATGTTTGTATGATTATCATTTCTTCTTGCTTATTTTAATTTCGACAGTGACTTCCGGTCTTAAAACACCTTTTTTTGACCGGGCTTTTATAAAGCCTTCTTCTTCATCAAAACTGATGATTTTATACTCTCTCCTTTTCAACGCCTTTAAGCTCGTTGAATAAACGACCTTAGCATTATAGAAGAATGATAATTTACTCATACAGTTGCTTTTTAATGTATCTAAAAGCAATACTATCCAAATATACTACTATTTTTAATATGCCGGTACATTTATTTTCCCTGCACCAGATAGAGGCAAATAACATCCAAACCTTCTTTCAACAGGAAATAATCCTCCTTGTTTTGAGTTGAAGCCGGTTCGGGAATATCAATGCCTTGCAGCGGAAATCCTTCGGCCAATGTACCATCTCTGTTGAACAGGAAAACCGAATTTCGACTTAGGGCCATAATGCTCACACTGGATCCGGAATTCATCACTCCTACTTTTTCAAAGATGTCAGCATTACTATATTTAAATAGCGTGACACCATCGATGGTAGTCGCCTTTATTCCATCACTTCCTGCAACAATTAAATCGCTCTCCGAATCGCCATTCAAATCAGTTGATGTCGCGCAATAAATGGTATCACCTGCCCCCTGCACTATTCTGCTTTTCAGCTCACCTGTACTATCTATTTCCATCCATTTACCTTCCTCAGAAATAAATGCTGCCAAATCAGCATTACCAATTGAATTAAAGAATTGGGTATTTCTGCGGAGTGCAATTGTTCCTTGCACTGTAAATAATCGTTGCCCGTTTATATCTGTCACGTAGCAAAGTCCATTTTCTTCCAAAAGAATCAATCGTTGGCGATTGTCGTTAAAATAAACCGGTTGAATAATTACACCGGGCAACTTCATGGGCGAAAATCCCGCAAGGGGCTTCCCCGTAAGGGCATAGGCCTATAATCGAAGGTTTTTACATGGAATTAAAACCTCTCGCTTCCGGATTTATCTCCCTTTGCCAAACTCAATCCCGTGGAAGCTTCTGCCGGCAATCGAAATGGATAATTGCCTGTATTATTACCCGTTGAATCCAGGAGATAAATAAAAGAATGTGTATTGAAGAGGTACTGATGACCTCCACTATTAAAATAATCGATTGCAGTCACCTCACTTAAAAGAGGCGTTTCCAGCTTCTTTTTCCAAATTAAATCGCCGGAAGCCTCATAGGCATACAAAGTTATGATTGACATCTGTTACAAAAATCAACCCTTTCGGTCCTGCCGGAAAAAAAGGTCCGGAGGCAATGCTGGTATCCAGTTTTGCATTCCACAATAACTGAGGTCCTGTATTGGTCTTATTAAAATACCCAAGGCAACCGGAAGTTTTATAAACGCCATTGAGATTTCCAATTGAAAAAGTAATTCCATTCCAATTCCCCAACAAATCCCCTCCTTTTCTAACCAGTTGATCAAGGATGGTGAGGCAAACTTCTTAAAAATCCGTGTAGATTGAGGAATACCACTATAGAACAAAAGATTTCCGCTTTTTGGAATATGAACGGACAATGAACGAAATCGCTCGTCCTTTATCAGTAGGTTTCCGGTTTTCATATCATTGATATATGCTCTTAGCACGGAGGCCTGATTGCCAATTACAATATGATGATTAATCGTAGTAAAATAAAACCTGCTGACTCTTTTAAACAATGAGCCAAAAACCCCTTCCAGTACTGTCTTCTTTCCAATATAGCGTATAGCGTACCCGTTATAAAATTCAACCGCTTCCTGAGCGGGACCTGCTAATTTAGCGAGTGATTTTTGACAATTGACAGAGTCTTTTACACTTATTAAAGCAAGGAAATTATTATCACTAAGGCTAACAGCAGGTTGAGTAACTAATAACGCGATCTCATTGCCTATCCATCCTTTAAAATGAACGGCATATTCAGATTCTGAAGGGGTTGGTCTTTTAAGGCCAGCGCCTTGCCTAACTGACTTTAAAAAACACCTCCGGATCACTCATTCCCCAAATAATTGTCGCTGCAGTTTTAGCAGGAAGCCATTCCATCAACTTACGTTCTACCGGTCGCTGATTATCGAAATTTTCAAGAAAAGAGGTGGAATCAAGAGAAAACGTTTCCCCTTTAAATGCAATCATATTTGAACGCAGCATCTATACGTAAAAATGTCCAGTTGCCCAATCTTTCTATCTCCTTCATACTGACATTTGCGGTAGAATTGGTTTGTATTTTTAACCATTTGGAAAATCCTGAATAACGAAAAGCCACCAACAAACCGGTTTGATCAGCAGCGAGATGTTCTTCCAAAGCCAAAGCCGGTGAAGTAGTTGCATCATTTTTTAGCTGCCGAATTGCATCTTCCACTAAGTAAGAGGCTGTACTTCCAACAAAAACACCACCGACAATTGCCCAGGAAAATATCTCTTCTGAGGACAATGAAAGTTCCTGAATTTCTGTACCATTAAAATTTCGAAGCAAAGGTTCTCCTTTTACCATTAATACTTTTCTAAGTAAGGCCTCAGGGTTTTCAGGCAGACCTCCCTCCGGTTCGAAAAAAACATCAACTCATAGGAAGATGGGCCGGTCACGTGACCACTAATTATCAAATTGGTTTTCTCAAAAGTCTTCAATAATTGTTCATCTTTTCTGCAAAGGGAATCAAAAGCGATTAAGGTCGACTTCCATTCCTTAAATGGAGCTACCGAATCACTTCCATTAAAGAAAGATGTTCGTGTCAATCTTTGCAAATCACCGGAGACCGGATGAACAGATACCAGCCAGGCCACGTCACCGGGGATAAGTTTGAATACAGATGCACTGAAGTTCTTCTTGATCTGGAAATAAAAGAAAGCACCAGCCAGAAGTAGTAAAACAATAACAGAAATAATGGATGAGCTGACGACCCGCTTCATATTGGGGATTTCTCAAAACTACTCAGCTTGTGTCAGTATACCCTGACGGGTACAATGTACTTATCTACACCGCACTGTTAATAGCCCGATCCATCCGTATTCATAGGAGAGAATAGGTTCTTTATCCTTTTAGAAAGCAAAACGAGACTGATCAAAATAGACATTTACTCCAAACATCAGTCGAAGTCTGCTGTTCAAACCGCTATTATTCTCTTCTTCATAACAAGCATAGAGCGCTGACAGTGAAAATCCGACATTCTTCCAGTAAACATCTAAGCCCGGACCACACATCATCACGTGCATGCGGGTGTTTTCCTGCAAGACCTCATTAGTATAAACTCCCTTAGTAAACTCATAATAGGATTGCAGAGAGGACAGAAATTGCAACTTCTCCGCGGCCTTTATTCTATAAAACAAACTACCCGAAATAGTTTTACTGTTATCAATGCGTTCATTGAATCTGTTTTCACCATTGATTTTATACAATGGAGTAAGGTTTAAGCCCAGATTTTTAAATGCCAGCTGATAGGTGGAATAAAACAAAAAATCACTCGTTCCGGTTCCACATTGTACCAATAATGAATGACGGATCTCGTTCTGCTTTTGCCCCTCCTCCCCTGTTGGTAGTTTCACTCCTCCGCCTACTAAAAGACGATGACGCAATTTCCCTGTTGAAGCTTCATCTATTAACTGCCATCCGGCAAGCAAACTGAGATCACCAATTCCATTTACAGAAAAACTTTGCCCGGATTCTGATCCGGAATTCATCAGATAAGGAAGGACGATATTCATTTCAAGACGTGGGTGGAGGTAATATCTGCCGCGTAGTTCCAAGGCTCTATAAATCTCATAACCATCCGTTGGAATCGGGGCACCGTTATGATCAGTATGTGCGAGACGAAGGTTGCCATCGGGAAAGACGTTCGATCCCGGAACATCAGATCCGGAGAACGATCTAAAACGATAATACGACCCTACAAAAGATCTTCTGTCGCTGGGAAGAATACCCATAAAGCAGCCACACATATCACATCCGAACAACTCTGTCATTGAAATTAAAAGCACCAAACAAACCAATAAAATACTCTTCGGATTTTTCATTGCACTTCTTTAAATCTCCTGTCGGTAATAAATTTTTGATCCGTTAACGTTTCCAGAAAGCTGATAATATCACTTTTATCCTGTGGATTCAATGGAATACCGCCTGTACTTAACAATGGATCTAATGTTGCACTTTGCTTGATCCCTGTCATGTAGTGATCCAACACCTGACCCAGATTTTGAAACCGGCCATCGTGCATATACGGATACGTTAAAGCTATATTTCGAAGTGAAGGGACTTTAAATAACCCGGAATCCTGAGGAAGATTGGTAATCTTTGCTCTACCCGGATCACTATCAAATGTGTTATCAAGACCATTATTCCTAAACTGCATGTCTGTTAAGAGTGGTTCAGAATGACAACTCTCGCAATGGGTTCTGAATAATTGAAGACCGTTCAACTCCGGAGAAGTTAAAGCCCCTTTGCCTTCACGGTATTTATCATATTTCGAATTCGCCGAAATCATGGATCCCATAAATTGAGCGAGTGCTCTCATGGTTAACTGAGTGGTGACACTATCTGTTCCGAAAGCAGATTGATACATTGCCTGATAGGTAAGACTTCTTTGCAATTTCACAATGACGTTCGCTATGGATTCATCCATCTCCACCGGATTGGCAATTGGAGCGAGTGGTTGCACCTCGAGGTGGTTTACACCTCCATCCCACATAAAACTCGGATACCAGGCTATATTGAATAAGGCTGGTGAATTTCGTGTTCCCAGAAGTCCATCTATACCATGACTCAAGGTATGATCTGCATGAGCAAAAGCGACAAACTGCTGATGACAAGAGCCGCAGGAAATAGAACTGTCACGCGAGAGAATGGGATCATAAAATAATTTACGACCCAATGCAAAGCCGGAAGGAGTAATGGGATTATTTTGAAAATTATACACCGGTGCAGGAAATCCATCCGGAATATAAAACGTTACACCATTTCCGTTAGATTCATTCTTATCATCAGGACTACATGCCTGCAATATTGATAGAAATGAAATGAAGAGCAGTACTCCAACGATCCTATACATATGAATTGGTCTTGAGAAACCGGCATGACATGAACGATGTCATGCCGGAATCATGTTCTAGCTTTAAGAATGATTAATGACCATTGTGCAAATGGTCGAAGCTGAACATTTGCGCATAATTATCAGCAATAAGAAGTGCATTGCCACCGGGAGCCATTTGAAAATTAATACTGGCAATGCTGATGGTATTCGGAGTTGAAAATAATTTCAACACGTCGGCCAGCACATGAATTTCTGCTTCACGACTTCCATCCACCTGCAACGAGCTGCCCATAAAATCAACTTCCACTTCACGAATGGCATTGGTATTATTTGCATCTCTGAATCCACCGATATGGTAAGTTATACCACCGGAAGCAGCAGGCGAAGTACCCTCGAGTTTATAGAAGATATAGCCACTAGACCATGTCCAGAACATGCCATTAGCAGGATCTAAAGCACCTGTTTGTGCACCGCTAACATTACGGGCCGAATCAACTCCGAGTGTAAACTTAATGGAAGTATAAGCCCCACCGGGAACATTCGGGAATGAAAGTTTAGTACTTGGTTGATTGGATTCATCGACGAGAAAGTATCCATCAGGAAGTGAATACACCACCGAATCTGCATTCAGCAATCTTACATTAGAAATATAGTACTTTAGTTTTGTTACAGTAAAACTCTCACCGCTACTATTGGTATAACTTGTCGCTCCGGTTTCATCAACATTTACTGTACCGGCAACATTTGTGAGATCAAGGGTAACTGTGCCGGGTTGCGCCGGACCGGAGTTATTGGAATCGTCTTTGTCATCTTTACATGAAGTAAAGGTTATAGCAGCAACAGACAACATTGCCAATAGAATATTTATTTTTTTCATTTTAGTAATTGTTTTAAAATTATTTTATTTTTCTGATGATAATACTACTTTATTTAAAACAATAAACCCTATAAAAAGATAGCTGATGGACTAAGATATTCCATCCATCAATTACATTTTAAAAGTTTATTTAATTAAGTGTATTATACAGAAGGTGGTCGCAAAACATCCCGGGGATAACCAACCCGTGTAAATAAAAGTTCTTCATTCTGAATCAAAACAAGACAATGGTTAAAAAACAAAACTTTAAAAGAAGGTAATTCGAAAACACTCACCTCAGATTTAACCGTCATTACAGGCATTTGTTTATTTTCCCTGGCGTCTTGTTCCTTAATTTCCTTACTTAATTGACAATTTCCCTGACATCTGTTTTCCGGAACATCCTTTTTCTCACATAACTGCTGAGCAATATATTCTTTATGAATTTCAAAATTTAAAAACAAAATGGATTTACTTCCTGATTCCATCAACAGAATCAAAATCAAAACTCCACTTGCCAGTGCTTTTAACATTTAGAACAAAGATAGATGCCTTTTAGAATGAATTCTGTACAATAAATGTCAATTCTTGTGATTTTACTCACTTTAAACACTAATTAATTAATATTCAGCTTATTGAATGGGCAAATCCCTGCTTATAAAAATCCGGAAGTCCACCTGATTTCCATTTATCTCAACAACAAAACCCTGCCCCTGATGGTTTGCAGTTTATTTTGTGGGTTACGATAGTCGATCTGCCAGATATATAGTCCCTCCTGACAATCTCTGCTATTGCTTCTTCCATCCCATCCATCATCCTGAGAAGAAGAAATAAAAACTTTAGCACCAAACCGATTATAAATTGTTAACCGGAAATCTTCCACCGCACCCGAATACGCTTTAAAAACATCATTTTTCCATCCGCATTTGGGCTGAAAGCAGATGGAACATATACTCCTGTAAAACAATTCTGGAGGAGTAATACAGAATCAGCTCCAATACATCCTGCCTGATTCGTTACCGTTACGCTATACCATCCGATATCATTCACCGAGATCACCGGATCAAGGCTTCCCGTACTCCATAAATAGGTGTCAAATACTCCGGGATCGAGAAGTAATTCCTCTCCCGGACATATCAGCAATTTATCGGGCAACGCAGGCTTTGGAATGGCATCGGGATCAAAGTCCAGGGCAATACTTAGCGATTGTGTACAAGCTGAATCACCGGACACTGTTACCTGATAATTTCCGGCCTCAAGTCCATAAATAGAATCTGTAGTATTTGCTGGTATAACATTCCAATTGAAAGAGGGATTCTGCAATCCTCCAACATCTACGCTGATAGCACCATCAGCTATTCCGGGACAAGAGACAGGGTAGGAAGTTGAGGTTAGTTCAGGGATGATTACTGTTCTTCTTATTCCCAGATTTCCAATACAAGGCTCATTCATCGTAAAGACTACCGAATAGCTTCCGGGCGTTGAAAAAGTATGTGTATCGGAGATAAGATTTGATGCATTTGACGAAGAAGAAGGATCTCCGAAATCCCATTGGTATTGAGAAGGACAATCACCTCCGGTTCCGGTAAAAAGCACTCTTCTGTCCGTTTCACAGGTGTAAGTAAAATCAAATGCAGGAAACGCCAGTTCGGAAATGGAGAAACTATCAATAGCCATTCCATCATAATCATTGCAGGTAGTACCCGAGCTAAACGTAAACCGGAATATCACATTCGCCTCACCTGCCAGGTTACTCAAACAATAGCCGGCTTGCTTCCACTCTCCGCTTCCATTTCCTCCCAGACAAGAACCTGAAGTGGAAGATGTAGTTCCTGACCATCCCTGTTGAGGGGAAGCCAATCCCGCCAGATTGTTGATGTTACCGGCATTGAACCAATTTTTCGTTTTACAATCCGAGCCACCACCCGAGGACCCAACATTGATCCAGGATGTTCCGGAATTCAAAGAATACTGAAGATTTCCTCCATCATATTGTCTCTCCGTATCCCAGAAAATCAGAAAACTCAGATAGGGATAATTCAGACCGGAAAAGTCAAAGCAGGGACTTTGCAGCCAGGATTTTTGTCCGCCATTATAAGGCGCGTTTGTTAATCCGCCGGTTATCCAGCATTGGACACCGCTACCTGCAGCGTTTATCGTTGATTTAGAGGGAGATCCCAATGTCCAATCGGAGTTAACTCCCCCACTGGTCCAGGGACTACTCACAGCTTCAAAATTCTCAGAATATGGAAAAACACTAATGCATTGAGCGAGAGTATGGGGACCTCCTGAAACCATTAGAAAAAGAATCATGGTTATTTTAAACAACAGCTGCATAGGACAAAGTTCATGAATTAATTCATCCTTTAAATAATTCATGATAATTAATTAAGAAAAGAAACTCATTATCTTTACCCCAATCAAAAACCACAAAGCATGAAAAAATCTTTACAAATTGCCTTAATGTCACTCTTTGTCGCAGGGGCCTCTATTCAGGTGCACGCACAGCGATATGTGACAGAAATATTTCCCGCAGCTGCACGAACCAATAGTGTGATTTATGGACAAAATATCACCGTTATTGGTGCACTCTCCGGAGGAGGTCCGGCAATGGATACATTAAAAATGGATGTGTATACTCCGTCCGGAGCAGTCGACCCACTCACGGAAAGACCATTGGTCATCGTTATGCATACGGGAAGCTTCCTTCCTCCGGTTATCAATGGTCAGCCAACAGGTTCCAGAAGAGATAGCAATATAGTAGCCATGTGTACTTCTCTTGCGAAAAGAGGGTATGTGGCTGCCGCTATGTCGTATCGTTTGGGATGGAATCCACAAGCTTCCGGAGCTACAGGACAGGATATCCGTACAGGAACATTATTACAGGCGGTTTACCGTGCTTTTCTGGATGCTAAGGCTTGCGTCCGTTATTTCAGAGCCAATGCAGATACCGGAGGCAATGATTTTGGTATTGATACTTCTAAAATCATTTTAGGAGGTGTTGGTACAGGTGGTTATATCGCTCTTGCTTACGCTACATTAGATGATCCTGCTGAAATTTCTCTGACAAAGTTTCTTGCGAATTCAAACAACGCCACTTATGGATTTACAGCAGGCCAATCGTATGTAAATCAGGCATTATTAGGAGATTTTGAAGGGTATGGTGGCATTCCACAATTGAACTACCCCAACAACTCACCCGGTTATAATTCAAAGGTTCAATTCGTTTTCAATTTGGGTGGTGCTATTGGAGACACTTCCTGGTTAGAACCCGGCGATGCACCCATCGTTGCCTTCCACGTCGTTGGAGATCCCTTTGCCCCTTATGGTGTCGGTGATGTAATTGTACCTACTACCGGTGATTTCGTAGTAGAAGTAGGCGGAAGTCGCGAAGCAGTTCGTCTGGCCTTTGAAAAAGGGAACAATGACTGTTTTGCCAATGCCGGTTTTACTGATGCACTTACTACTTATGCCAACACCATCAATGAAGGCTATGAAGGATTATATCCTTTGGTCACTGTGCCTGCGCAGCAAGCAGGTCCATGGGAATGGTATGATTCTTTGGCCACTGTTTTCTATGCATCTTTTCTTCCTCCACCCTACAACACGAAAGGTGATACAGCCTATGCGAATGCGCTCCTCACCAATCCGGATATGTCCAAGGCAAAAGCATTGGCTTATTTAGATACAGTGATGGGATATCTCAATCCAAGAATTGTGTACTGCCTGAATCTTTCAACAGGTTTAAATAACCCGTCTGTAAGCGATGCCGGTATCAGTTTTACACCTAATCCTGCGGAAAATCGTACACTTATCAGTTCGAAAAACAATGAAATCATACGCAATGTGTTAGTATATGATATCACAGGTAAATTGGTGCATTCTTCCGGTCCGGTGGATCAGAAAAGCTATACGTTAGAAAGAAAGGATCTGGATGCCGGTTTATATATCGTAAATGTGCAATTAGACAGAGGTACTGCAACAAGCAGAGTCGTTTTCCGTTAATCCTTCAAACAAAAATAAAAGCCACCGGTTTTTTATTGCCGGTGGCTTTTTTATACCACCCATGCGAATAGTCCTGCTATTCTTCCTTCTTCAAATTGTAGCGAGCACCCGAGTGGAAGCGCAGCTTCTCACCTATGCCATCAGGTATAAAGATGAGCCTATCGGCATAATGACAGCGCAACGTCATGGAAAGACAAAATCTGATTTTCTGATTGAAAGCAAGATTTTGATTCAAAAAATGGTGCGTGTAAATATTGTTTATCGAATCACTTCCCAATTTGATAATAACACGCTTCTCCATTCTTTAGCGACTCAACACAATAACGGCAAGGAACATATAAATACCAAAACCACACATTCCAAATACGGATATACGGTACAATCACAAAAGCGAGAAAGTAAAATCAGTCAAAAATCTATTCCTTATAATTTATGCAAGTTGTATTTTGAAGAACCCATTGGCGTATTCATGGTGTATTCTGATACCTACGGAGATTTCCTCAACATTAAACCGGCAGGTAAACATCGTTACGAATTGATTCTTCCGGATGGCAAAAGTAATTTTTATACCTACCATCTCGGCATTTGTATTTTGGTAGAAGCTGAAATAATAGTTGGAAAAATCTACTTTCAGCTCACGAACAATTAGAAATAGTTCACTCAAAAACTAAAAATCATCAAGATTTCCTTTCTTTGCAAAAGCATATGAAAATTAAAATAAGTCTGGCATTTTTATTCAGTCTTTTGCTGTTTTTTGAAGCAACAGCGCAGCAGGGTGTCACCACTTTTGGAGTTTGTCTACGTCCCAGCTTTCCAAATAGTTTTCTCCGGACCGGACCAAAGAATTTCAGCGACTCAGCTATTACCTACAGCATTGTACAACAGTCGGGGATTAGCTTTGGAGGACTGGTGCGACATGGTTTCACAAAGCGACTATCCATGGAAACCGGGATCATCTATACCAAAAGAAATTATGATCTCACTCTAACTGACACCACATTTACGGGCGGTGGTGGATTTTCTATTATCGGATATGAAATACCTGTCACTGCACTGGTGTTTATTCAATTGGATGAGAAGTTATGGATGGATGCCGGTCTGGGGGCTCAAATGAACATATTCCCCTCCGATGTGGCTACGTTCAAAGATTATTATTCCCACTACAGTGCCCGTCGACAAAAAGTAAGTGCCGGTGTTATTGCCAATTTAGGTGTCGAGTATCGTACTGCTAAATCCGGTTATTTTTACGTTGGATTTGTTTATCACCGTGCCTTGCAAACTTTATATGATACACTTATTGAATATTATCCGGACAGAGATTTCACCAAGCCTTTTTCCTCCATTGGCAGAACAAGTTTAGAAGGCGACTATTTCGGAATTGACATCAAATATTTCTTTCACGAAGATCCGGCGAAGAAGAAAAAGAAAGCATCAAAATAACTGCATTCCCCTTTTCAAAAATATAGACCGTGGAAAATAAGTCCACTGTTTTTGCGATACTCCAGTGCAGGAGCAGGAAATTTAATACATCCGAGTACTTTAAATAAAGCTTTCAATGCACCACTTTTAACCGGTATTTTCGACCATTCAATATCCGGAGAAATATAAAACTGTCGATAGCGTTCGCCGGGATACTTTAGTCCTTCCGGTGTCTCTTCAACATTCGCCGTCAGCATATTGTTAGCTCCATATCCAACAGCAATATTAAGCCAGGCCGGTAATGAAGACTTTTTCATAAAATCAGCAAGATTAAAAGACAACCAATAGGTTTGTCCATTGTAATCCTTCAGGACATTCTCAGCAATATTGGAACCGAAGATAGAGGGACGTTGATTAGCCAGCGGACTTTTAGTATAGGATAATTTAAAAGAAATCCTTTGTTCTTTCCAACCCAATGCCTGTCCGAGAAAAAGTCCGGTACCTATGGTGTTCGCGATTAGATCTCCGGTAGAAAAACCCCATTCTTTAGAGTGGCCATCCAGCATTTCTACACTGAGCAAAAACGTATAGCTGATGCCGGCGCCCCAAATTGCAGATTTTTTCGGGGAGAGTCCCGTCCACCCCACCAACTCACTGTTCCACCGTGAAAGATAATAAGCCGAGCCACAATGTCCTACTTTATCCATTTGCAACCATTCCTCATTGTCATTAAATCGATGAAAACCCGAAAGCGGATAATCTTTATACCAGACGGAATACAATCCCACCATACTTCCTGCATAAATACTTGCAGTAGAGAACGCCATTATTCGTCCGCGCTCCCGTTTGTATTCGGAGGATGCATACCAAAATCCTTTATCGGAAATCGTGTCACCGGTTTGAGCTTGCAAAGGGCTATAAAAACACATCACCGCCAATAAAGCAGTGATGTGGTTTACTATTCTTTTTGTGAAAAGATGCATTCCGTCTTATCCGATGAAAACATCCATCAATTCAGAAGTACTTCTTTGGCAGTATTAAGTATTTCAAAGGCGGCATCTTTAGAAGCAGACTCAGCATAGGTTCTTAGCACCGGTTCCGTACCGGAAGCACGAATCATCAGCCAATCGCCATTCTCAAAGAAATACTTGAAGCCATCGAGATCCTCCGTTCTGGTAACTTTAAATTTGCCGAAAGAAGTATAATTTCCTGCTTTGCAATTTTGAAGGACGCGCTGTTTAATTTCTTCCTTGATGTGAAGATCATTTCTCTCAAATGAAAATTTCCCAACTATCTCATACACTTCGTCAATCAGATCGTTCAGGGTCTTTCCACTCTTCGCCATAAATTCCCAAATCGTTAAACCGATCCAGATGCCGTCTCTCTCGGGGATATGCCCTTTAATCGCTATCCCTCCTGACTCTTCACCGCCGAGTAACACATCTTCCTTAATCATTATTTCGGCGATGTACTTAAAACCAATTTTCACTGTTTCCATCTCTAGTCCATAATGCTTGCAAATTTTCGCCACTTTCGGTGTGGTAGAGAAAGCAGTGCATACTTTACCGGAGAGTCCTTTGTACTTGTGGAGATAATGAATCAACAAGAGGATAATATGATGAGAGTCCACAAAGTTTCCCCTTACCGTCGTAGAAACCTAAACGATCGGCATCGCCATCTGTTACCAAACCGGAATCGATCTTTCCGCTATTCTTAATCAGATTTGAAAACTCAGTCAGGTTCTTATGAATGGGTTCCGGGGCCTGTCCCATGAACGAGGGGTTATAATCACAATGCAAAAATGTCAACTCCGGCAAAAGGCGTTTCATTACATTTTGTCCGGCGCCATACATCGCATCATAGGCAAGATGCAAACCGGATTTGCGAATCACATCCAAATCAAAATGCGCTTTCACATGCTCCACATACATATCTTCCAGGTTGACATACTCCAGCAACCCGCTCTTCTCAAATGTGGCTAATTCCATGTTTTCGAACTTCACCGTACAAACATCCGGTATCAGGTTTTCAATTTCTGCAACGAGAGCAGGCTGCAAAGGTCCACCAAAAGACCCTTTCAACTTGAAACCATTATATTCGGGAGGATTATGACTCGCGGTAATGATAATACCCAGATCTTTTTTCATTTTCACGGCACCCAATGAAATCATCGGTGTGCTGACAAAATCTTTTGCCAATGAAACTTTCACTCCCATCGGACACATGACCTTTGCTACTGTATCGCAAAACAATTCACCGGCAAATCTACAATCGTGCCCTAGTACAATGGAAGGATTCTTAGATTGTGAAAGCAACCATTTGGCTGTACCTTCCGCTACACGTGCAACATTAGCCACTGTAAATTCTTTAGCAATAATTGCTCTCCATCCGTCCGTTCCGAATTTTATTTTTTCCATGAGAATTTGGTATTAAGTTTTGTTGAACAGGATTAAACGATTTTAATCCTAAATCGTTACGAAATTAATAAAGGAAAACCATTTAGATAAAGAGGATCCAAAAAAGTTATCCCGCCGACGGAGACCATACACCTTTAACCCGGGCTACCTTAAAAAAGCCTGTGAAATTTCACAGAAGTCGGACAGACCACTTCTCAGAACTGTGCCACAAAAGAAGTCAGTCGTTTCCAGTCAGTTTCAAATAGGGCCTTTTGATAAGCATAAGATTCGCTACGGGGAATATCCTGAGTATTTATACTTCGAATAATGTAATTGAAATTTTGCTGCTTCAGGAAGTCAAGGAAGGGCAACTCATTTACTTTTATCTCCATTTTGACCATTTCTCTAAACGGCACTTCAGACAAAGCTGAATCATTGATAAATATCGTCATACTCAGGGGATCAAATGAGATTACCCCATCAATTTTTTTCCAAAGTTCATTCATTTCCAAACGGGTCACTTTCCACTTTCCCTTTTGAACATGAGTCAGGATCTTCTCACCGCCCAGATTAAAAAAAACTTCTTCATTCTGACGAAGATACTTTTCAATAGCAACAAGAACTTTAGTGCTATTCTGTGACTTTACTTTTGTTATGTCCTGGGATGCATCTATGGTCCAGGTGACTTTTTTCTGCGGAATTTCATTAGAAGAAAACTGGCTCAGGTTAAACTTAGAGCTGCCGATATATTCACTAAAAATCTTCCTTGAATCTTCCTTGTTATTGATCACTTTTCCGGCAAACTGAAGGAAATTGAAATTATAATTCTTTGAAGCAATATAGGCCGAGAGATTGGAGTTGAAATTTCCATTCGCATTACTCATTACCCGTTCACTGAGCAGCACACTTTGCATATCTTCAAAATCGACATAGCCATATTCCACATCCTCACCCGACTGATTTTTATTAGAAAACAAAAAACCTGTTGTTCGACTGCTCAATATTTTATTGGAATTTGTCCAATACTCATAAATAAAAACCACATCCTGATCCATAAAATTAGTACGGGTACTTTGCTCAATTTCCTTCAAGGTTTGTGGAACAAAAAAAAGTTCCTTAGAAGGCGCATTCCAGAGTTTCACTTTGCCGCTCATAATAGCTCCGTAAGTAATTCGGGTAAGTTCCCGTACAAAATTGCAACCGGTAGTATCCATCTGTTCACTGGCTGACACTCTCAAAATAACAGGTATCTGCGAGCTGGATGAGGTGCTAAAAAAAACGACCAATAGGAGAAGAAGTAGTATTTTTTTCATTCTGCCGTATAAAAATACGAAACCTGTTCGATTAATGGAAATCACTTCTCTTTGGACTGATTCCAGGTAGCATAAATCGCCTGTTGAACAGGTCGTGTTTCCGGCATTTCCCGTAAAGGTTCACAGGGTTTTAAGGTAGCCATCAACTCCGCCGGCAATTGCTGATACAAAGCGGTTCCTTTTGACTTCCAGGTAATCATCTCATCGGTCATCTCCTTAATAATCTTAGCAGGATTTCCAACCACAATTTTCCGTTCCGGAATCTGCATTCCCTCCGGAACAAAACATAAAGCTCCCACAAGCGAATTCTCCCCAACAATTACCCGATCCATGATGACAGCATTCATTCCAACCAGTACATTTCTTCCAATCGTAGCTCCGTGAATGATTGCACCATGTCCGATATGAGCCCCTTCACATAGCCGCACCGTTACACCCGGGAACATATGGATGGTACAATTTTCCTGCACATTACACCCATCTTCAATAATAATCTCGCCCCAATCTCCCCTAACCGCCGCACCCGGACCAATATACACATCCTTCCCAATAATCACATTTCCGGTCACGGTAGCATTAGGATGCACGAATGCAGAGGCATGTACTACAGGACGATAGCCGTTAAATTCAAAGATATTCGACATGGGGAAGTTTAAGGTTTAAAGTTTAAAGTTTAAGGTTGGTCCCTTCACTAGTCCCGGAGGGACGAAACACTGGTTAGCGAAGCGACCCTCATTCCCCTCTCTCGTCCGCACCGACCTTCGGTCGGTGCGGACTTACCAAACGAAGTGAGTATCTTTTCATATATAGAGGTCATCACACTTGAAGTTTACCTAAGCCTATAGCCTTAAGAGAGTAGCAAGCAGCCGGTAGCTACTTAAGTCTGAATCACCCCTACATTAAATGCTTTTTCAACAGGTGCATGATTCGCAGCTTCTATACCCATCGAGATCCATTTGCGGGTATCGAGCGGATCAATGATGGCGTCAACCCATAACCGTGAGGCGGCATAATAGGGCGATGTTTGCTGATTGTACCTATCGGTTATAGTTTTTAATAATTCATTCTCCTCTTCAGGGGTAATTTCTTTTCCTTTCGCTTTTAAGGTGGAGGTTTGAATCTGAAGGAGTGTCTTTGCTGCCTGTGCTCCTCCCATTACTGCGATCTGAGCACTTGGCCATGCCACGATGAGTCGGGGATCATAGGCTTTTCCACACATGGCATAGTTACCCGCTCCGTAGGAGTTTCCGGTAATGATAGTGAACTTCGGCACCACTGAATTGGCTACTGCACTTACCAGCTTTGCACCGTCTTTAATAATTCCACCGTGTTCTGAACGAGATCCCACCATAAATCCGGTCACATCCTGTAAGAATACCAGGGGTATTTTGCGCTGATTGCAATTCATGATAAAACGCGCTGCTTTATCGGCACTATCGCTGAAAATCACACCACCAAATTGCATCTCCCCCCTTCTTGCTCTTTACCACTTTCCGCTGATTAGCGACAATACCTACCGCCCATCCATCAATCCGCGCATAACCACAAATCAAAGTCTGACCATATTTCTCCTTATACTCATCAAACGCACTATCATCTACCAAACGATAAATGATCTCATGCATATCAAATTGTTTATCCCGGGCGACGGGAAAAATAGAATAGATTTCATTTGCATCCTTGAGAGGAGGAAGTGATTTGATCCGGTCGAAACCTGCATCCGGCAGTCGTCCGATTTTAGAAAAAATGCTTTTTATATAATCCAGACAACTTTTATCATCAGGAAACTTGTTATCCGTTACACCTGAAATCTCGCATTGCGTGGTTGCTCCGCCAAGTGTTTCATTGTCTACATCTTCACCAATGGCCGACTTTACGAGATACGATCCGGCCAGAAACACCGATCCGGTTTTATCTACAATCATCGCTTCATCGCTCATGATAGGAAGATAGGCTCCACCGGCTACACAAGACCCCATGATAGCAGCGATCTGAATAATTCCCATACTGCTCATCACTGCATTGTTCCTGAAAATACGTCCGAAATGTTCCTTATCCGGAAAAATCTCATCCTGCATAGGCAGAAATACTCCGGCACTATCTACGAGATAAATAATCGGTAATCTATTCTCCATGGCGATCTCCTGTGCACGAAGATTTTTCTTGGCAGTCATGGGAAACCAGGCGCCGGCTTTTACGGTCGCATCATTGGCTACAACAATACACTCGCGTCCGGCGACATATCCCATCACTACTACCACCCCCGCTGCAGGGCATCCTCCCTGTTCCGCATACATACCATCAGCAGCCAGGGCACCAATTTCTATTTGGGGAGCATCAGCATCTAACAGATAGGCTATCCGTTCTCTGGCAAGAAGCTTCCCTTTTTCCTTCTGTTTTTCAGCACTCTTCTTCCCACCACCTAAAGAGATCTGTTGCAGCTTCTGATTCAGAAAACTTAATTGAATTTTAGTGTGATCCTCGTTTTTGTTTTGTTCAATATCCTGTGACATCATAAATAAAGCTTCTACTTCTGTTTTACGCGAAAGCCATGGCAAAGATAAGAGGATACAGTCTTTGAAACCAATTATTTGACAACCTGCTACTTACTAAGCTTTTGCAGAATTTCAGCGGATTGACGTCGCACCTGATCATAGCCGGCTTTATAGGATTCACGGGCCTTACGGTAATCGAAAACTTTGGTGGATTTAAGGTCGGCAGGCTCAATCAAAATCGCACATTTTTCCTCCCTGTAAACGGTATTACTGAAAACGCCAAGGTGGAAAGTTCGTTCTAAAACGGACCAGGTCGTAGATGGGGGACTAATCGGCCCCAATGGATTCACATGTACGCCCATGATAGGCACGTTGTATTTTTGAAGCGGTTCAACCGGAAGGTTGTTCAACACACCACCATCCACCAATAACATATCATTGAATTTTACCGGTTTGAAAAGCCCGGGTATAGAGGAAGATCCCAGAATTGCAGGCATCAGTTTTCCATCATGGAGATAATGAATTTTACCACTGAGGATGTCCGTCACAGCAACAAACAAAGGCAATTTCAAGTCTTCAAATTTTTCGGGGAGATACTTACTGAACAAGGGTCCCACGCCACCCATCTTCAACAAACCTTTATTAAATGCGCCCCTGAATTTCTTAAACAATTCATTTTTTATAAACAACTCCAGTACTTCATCCGGGGGAAATCCTGCCGCAATAAATGATCCGGCCATAGCACCTGCGCTGGTACCACTGATGCGTACGATTTCTACATTCATTTCAGACAAAGCCTGAGCCACACCCAGATGAGCAAAACCACGGGCACCACCACCGGAGAGACAAAGTTGGACTTTCATAATAAAATTTATGAAAAATTTTTGGTGGGGTATAAAATAAGAAAAATAATTGCCATTAATTGGTTTTGTACAATAAGAGGATTAAATTTTACTTGAGTTTTGAATAATAGTTTGCAACGGCTCAGGATTTAGCTTCCAGCACCGGAGCTAATTCATCGTTAAGCTTTGAGTTGTTTATAAATCAATTTATTGATTATTGTAATTAGTGTTTTGCGTTTTCCTATTCATGAAGATTTTTTCACTCTGTCAAACGTAGCCCAAGCACAAAATTCCCGAATTATTTGTAAATCATAATTTGATGATTACCTGGTTAATCGTTAGGTTCCTCAAGTAGTTCCAGCTGATAGCCCATATGTAGTGAACATTTGCTGATGGCTGGTAGCTGGAAGCAGGAGGCTCGTAGCCGGAAGCAAAACTACATCTCTAATTCCACAACCGGATCCCAGAAGCGCTCTTTAAACTGTATAACTCTATCTTCTTTCACCTCCACTCCATCTTTCTCCAATAACTTTTGCATGATATCCGGAGCACCAAAATGATGTTTCCCGGTAAGTAAGCCGTTCCTGTTCACTACACGTTGTGCAGGGACTTTGGGTTTTACGCCATGTGCCGCATTCATCGCCCAGCCGACCATCCTTGACGATTTTGCAGCGCCCAGGTATTTCGCAATAGCGCCATAAGAGCTCACCCGGCCCTTTGGAATTAAGCGTACTACAGCCCAAACTTCTTCGAAAAAGTTAATGTCCTTCTTAACAAAGACTTCTTCTGTGGTCACTTTTTTCTGTCTCATTTACTTCTCCAAAATTATTAAAATAGTATGAATAGACTTTTTGGAATGGAGATTTTCAATTGAGAGATAGGATTTTTTCTTTCGATATTTATCCGTAGGGGTTTCACGCAAACTACTACGCTAAAGCTTCGTAGTTCGAAGGCCTCCTTCGCTAACTGAGTGCGCCAAAGCTTACTCCGCCGCAAACGCTTTGGCGTACACAGTAAGCGACGGCGTAAACTTCGAAAGCCGAAGATGACGCGGAGACGCAGAGGGGAGACGCTGATAGCCGAAAGAGCGGTTCATGTACGAGTCATTAAAAATAAAAAAAAATCCACAAAAAAATCACTATAATTTAATTACATCCTCATAGAAGATGCTAATTTTGCGGTCTACGTTTATGGCAGTCTGGTATAGCATTTTAGTTCGCAGTTTCGCTGATAGTAACGGTGATGGTATTGGAGATATTCCAGGTTTAATTCAATCGCTGGATTATTTTTCTGAGTTAGGCGTTGATGGCCTCTGGTTATTGCCCATTCATCCTGCTCCCTCTTATCATAAATACGATGTGGTAAATTACCATCAAATTGATCCGGAATACGGAACGATGCATGATTTTAAAAGATTGCTGAAAGAGGCACACCGGAGAGGCATTAAAATCATGATGGATTTGGTGTTAAATCATTGCAGTGAGCGGCACCATTGGTTCCGGCAAGCGATGCAGGGGAAAAAATCATTATCGCAATTGGTTTGTATGGAAAGATGCCGGACTTGTTACAACAGAGGAACAATATCACTGGCATATTCCTGAAAAGGTCTACGGGATGAAATGTACTATGGGCTCTTCTGGAAAGGAATGCCTGATTTGAACTTTGATGAACCGGCCGTTCGAAAAGAGATGGCTGCCATTGCCTCTTACTGGATCGCACTCGGAGTAGATGGCTTACGTTTGGATGCGGCGATGCATATTTTTCCGCCGGGTCGTGAGAATGATAATGTGCTCTGGTGGCAGGAGTTCAGAAAAGCGGTGGATGCCTGCAATGCAACTATTTTTACCGTCGGTGAAATCACGGAGAGTTGTGGATATATCGCACCACACCTGAAGCAAGGTTTGCATAGTGCATTCAATTTTGAACTTGCGGATCATCTCCTACAGGCCATCCTCTACGAAAAACACGATTGTCTCGCCAACTGGCTTAAAGGAGTAAATGATTATTACTTCTCGATTGATAAAACTGCAAAAGATTCCATCTTCCTTTCTAACCACGATCAGGAACGGATTGCCAGCCGCTTGAAAGGTCATTTACAAAAGATGAAACTGGCGGCTTCCCTGCTGCTCACCTTGCCGGGAGAAGTTTTTTTATACTATGGAGAAGAACTCGGCTTATTGGGAGAAAAACCCGATGAACATGTGCGTGAGCCCTTCCCCTGGTCGTGGAGAAAAAATAAGGCTACGACACATTGGTTGAAATCAAAATATACTACTCCTTCCACTGTTTCTTCTCTGGAACAGCAACAAGATGCTCCGAACTCCCTCTATCATCATTACCGTGCATTGCTTAAAATGAGGAAGGATCACCCTGCTTTGGAATCCGGCAGAATAGGATTAGTAAACTGCAACGACGCTTCCATCATCATTTTTACGCGTGATCTTCCCAATCAACGTATATTGGTGATGCATAATTTATCAGGAGAAACAGTAACTATGCAGCACGAAGAAGAACATGTATATTTTGAAATTCTTTTCGGAGCGGATCAGGATTCGGACACGGAGAACGGGAAATTTGAGCTCGGACCCTACAGCAGCCTGATCATACATGTGAATTTGTAATGTTCTTCCCGCTTTTGAATTCGTAAATAACGGCAATTCCACTATCTTTGCACTCCGAAAATTGACCCATGAATATTAAAATAACACTGCCCGATAACTCCGTACGGGAATATCCGAAAGGAAGTTCCGCTATGGATGTGGCCAAATCCATCTCTGAAGGTCTGGCGAGAAATGTATTGGCGGCAAAGGTGAATGGAGAAGTCCGTGACCTGAACCGTCCGATAGAAGAAGATGCACAATTGACATTATTGACGTGGAACGACGCTGAAGGAAAAAATACGATGTGGCATTCTTCCGCGCATTTGATGGCGGAGGCGTTGGAATTTTATTATCCGGGTGTGAAGTTCTGGGTAGGTCCTCCTGTGCAGAATGGCTTTTACTATGACGTGGATTTTGGCGGAGAAGTTTTCTCGGCTGATGATATGAAGAAGATTGAGGACAAGATGGCGGAGTTGGCGAAACAATCCAATGCTTATGTCCGCAAGGAGATCGGCAAGGAAGAAGCCATCCGTTACTTCACCGAAAGGAACGATCCGTATAAACTCGATTTGCTGAGTAACCTGGAAGATGGCAGCATCACCCTATACACCCAGGGAAATTTTACTGACCTCTGTCGCGGACCACATATTCCCAATACCGGCTATATCAAAGCCATCAAACTGACCAATGTAGCGGGTGCTTATTGGAAGAATGACTCCAACAACCCGATGCTTACCCGCATATACGGGATCACCTTTCCTAAAAAATCTGAACTCGATGCCTATCTGGCCATGCTGGAAGAAGCAAAGAAGCGCGACCACCGGAAGATTGGGAAGGAGATGGAAATTTTCACTTTCGATGATGATGTAGGTCCGGGTTTGCCACTTTGGATGCCGAATGGCGCTGTGATCATTGAAGAGTTGGAACGCCTGGCGAAAAAGACAGAGGCGATGGCCGGATACAAGCGTGTGCGGACCCCCCATCTCGCCAAAGAAAGCATGTACCTCACCAGCGGACATCTTCCCTACTACGCTGACAGCATGTACCCTCCCATGGAATTCGACGGGGAGAAGTACTATCTGAAAGCCATGAACTGCCCGCATCACCATAAGATTTTCAAGGAACTCAACCCCAGTTACCGGGATCTTCCAATTCGATTGGCGGAGTACGGCACCTGCTATCGTTATGAGCAAAGCGGAGAGTTATTCGGATTGATGCGGGTGCGTTGCCTGCAGATGAATGATGCCCATATTTACTGTACCAAGGATCAGTTTGCGGCTGAGTTCAATGCCGTTAATGATATGTACCTCAAATATTTCAGGATATTTGGAATTGAGAAATACGTCATGCGCTTCTCTACCCATGAGCCCAGCAAGCTCGGACAGAAATACGTGGACAATCCTGTACTCTGGAAAGAAACCGAGGACATGGTCCGCCAGGTATTGATCGAATCCAATATTCCTTATGTGGAAGTTCCGGATGAAGGGGCTTTCTACGGACCGAAGATTGATGTCCAGGGTTTGGAGTGCTATAGGACGAGAGTTCACCCTGGCCACCAATCAGGTAGACTTTGCTGTTCCAGCCCGTTTCGGACTCACCTTCCGGAATGCAAAAAATGAAATGGAAACGCCGATTTGCATTCACAGAGCACCTTTGGGAACACATGAACGCTTTATCGGCTTCCTGATTGAGCATTTTGCCGGCAATTTCCCACTCTGGTTAGCACCCGAACAGGTCGCCATTCTACCCATCTCCGATAAATTCAACGGATATGCGAAAAAAGTTTTACAAGTCCTTATAAATTCCGATATTCGCGGGCTCGTTGACGACCGGGACGAAAAAATCGGTAAAAAAATACGTGATGCAGAGATAAAAAGGCTGCCTTACATGCTGATTATCGGAGAAAAGGAAGAGCAGGATTTCACCGTATCCGTTCGACAACACGGCAAAGGAGATCAGGGTACTTTAGGCTTACAGGATTTTGTAGATAAGATCCAGGCAGAGGTGAAGGAACTGTTATCTGTTTAAAAAAGAATAAGTTAAACTAAAAATAAAGGGAGGCCACATAGCAACTTTTCCTTACAAACCCGGCTTCGGAAGAGGACGGGGACCGATTAAAAAAGAGGCGGAACACCGCATCAATGACAAGATCAAGGCTACACATGTTCGTCTGGTAGGCGATGGTGGAGAGCCCAAAGTACTTTCATTACAGGAAGCACTGAAGATGGCAGAAGATGCCGGTCTCGACTTAGTTGAGATTGCGGCGCAGGCGGATCCACCCGTTTGTAAAATCGTCGACTATCAGAAGTTCCTCTATGAGCGGAAGAAAAAGGAAAAGGAAACGAAGGCCAAGGCTTCGAAGCAGATTTTAAAAGAGATCCGTTTCGGGCCCAATACCGATGAGCATGATTTCAACTTCAAGGTGAAGCATGCCATGAAATTCCTCGAAGAGGGTGCGAAGGTGAAAGCCTATGTACATTTCAGAGGAAGGGCCATTGCCTACAAAGCGCGCGGAGAGATCATCCTCCTTAAGTTTGCCCAGGCATTGGAAGAGTTCGGTAAAGTGGAGATGTTACCAAAATTAGAGGGGAACCGGATGTTTCTGCATCTGGCACCGCTGCCAAACAAAAAACCAAAACCGGCTAAACCTGCTGATGAGAAGGATGCAGAAAAACCCCTGATTGAAAAAATCGAGGGCGAGCCGGAAACTAATAACGAAGCATAAAATAATTGTCATGCCGAAAATGAAATCTAACTCCAGTGCCAAAAAGCGATTCAAGCTCACCGGCACCGGAAAAATCAAGCGCAAGCATGCCTTCAAGCGTCACATCCTGACCAAGAAGACAACCAAAGCCAAGCGCGCATTAACTGCCACCGGACTCGTTCACGAAACTGACGAGTACAGGGTAAAGAGAATGTTGGGCGTTGCCTGATCCTTCCTCCACCAAGCAGTAAAAAATTAATTCTAACCCGGTACTTAGCACCAAAGATTCTGAAAAAACAACAGAACGCTAACGCCAAAAAAACGAAAACAACATGCCACGTTCAGTCAATCATGTAGCATCAAAGGCCAAGAGGAAAAAAATCCTCAAACTCGCCAAGGGTAATTTCGGTTCCCGTAAAAATGTATGGACAGTTGCCAAAAACACTGTCGAAAAAGGACTTCAGTACGCTTACCGCGACCGCAAGACCAAGAAACGCAACTTCCGCGCATTGTGGATTCAACGTATCAATGC
Organism: Bacteroidota bacterium; assembly: GCA_016713925.1. NCBI lineage: Bacteria > Pseudomonadati > Bacteroidota > Bacteroidota bacterium. The sequence goes on along the minus strand of JADJOH010000006.1, from coordinate 150,408 downwards.
TGCAGCGCGTCTCCATGGAATGTCTTACTCTCAGTTCATGGGTAAAATTCATGCCGGCAATGTCGACATCAACCGCAAAGTACTTGCCGACCTCGCGATGAATAACCCTGCTGCCTTCGAAGCAATACTGAATTCAGTAAAGTAACGACACATAAAAACCTTCTCAATTAAAAAGGACTCCATCGGGGTCCTTTTTTTGCTTCCGGCTTCGGGCTTCCAGCTTCCAGCTTCCGGCTTCCGGCAACCAGCTTTGTTATTCTATAAAGTAATTTTGCATCTCTATTTGACTTCAATTTTAGCGAATTCGTCTTCCGTATTTACTAGGTTCAACGATGCTCCCTCTATTAATGAGATTTTGTGTTGAATTAATTCTTCAATTGAAAAGGTACTAGTATGGTGTAGCAAGTTGCAGACCTGTCGGTTCTATTGAATATTTTCTTAATTTTATTGTGATGAAAAACTTCTTTTGCGCTTTGTTGTTGATGTCTGCGGTTTTTGGGGGTGGGAAGGTGTTTGCTCAATATTCCAACAAAGTATGGTGCTTTGGGGATAGTGCGGGTGTTATTTTTACCAATCCGGTTTCGTATTTTACAATAAGTGAAGCCTATTTAACAGCATCAATAAGCATAGCTGATCTGAATAACAATTTGCTGTTTTATGGTTCTTCAACCAATGCCACTGCTTATTATAGTTCTAATTCTAAACGAGGCAAACTGATTAATCGAAATCACATTAAGATGATGAATGGAGACTCCTTGTTTTGCAGAGGTTGGTATCACGATATTCTAATTATTCCAAAATCAGTTTTGGATAGTACTTTCTACGTTTTTGTTGCCGGAGTTTCAGGACCTCCTTATGGATTGTATTATAGTATAGTTGATTTAAAATTACAAAATGGTTTAGGAGAAGTAACCCAAAAGAATATTCAAATTCATACCAGCCCAATGTATGATGGATTAATGGCTGTCAAACATGGTAATGGCAAGGACTGGTGGTTGGTTACACGGCACTTTGACAATGTAAGTCAAAGTTATAACAACGACTTTTATGTATATTTAGTAGATTCATTAGGTATTATTTCGATGCCGGTTCAAACCATTGGAACTATGCGCAATTCTGGTGGTGGTGATATAAGTTTTAATTCTGATGGGACGAAAATGGCTGTTTCTGATTGGGGCAATCTTATTGAGCTTTATGATTTCGATCGATGCACAGGAACAATTTCTAATTCTGTGAATATTGAATTACCAAATACAAGTGGAGGACCCTATAAATATTATTTTAGTTTGTGTTTTTCACCAAATGATCGTTTTTTGTATGTATTCAGTAATTTAAGTATTGCTGATGCAACAATTTTTCAATTTGATTTAACTGCAAGTAGTATTCCTAATTCAAAATTTATCGTAGGTACAATTAAAGATTCTGCTTCAGCTGTAATGATGAAATTGGCGCCTGATAATAAAATTTATATCAGTTCGTGGGTTAATTTACCAGGTAGTGGTTATCCTTACACTCAAGGTTTTTACAATGTAGTAAATTCAAATCTAACTGTTATCAACTATCCAGATAGCCTTGGTGCAGCTTGTGATTTTCAGCTATTTTCTTTTCCTTTAGGAGGCCACCGCACGTATCGAGGCTTACCCCATAACCCGAATTACGAAATGGGAGCATGGGTGGGCTCGCCTTGTGATACGCTGAGTGTGGGAGTGGATGATAATGTACCGGAGCAGGAGGTGTTTTTTCAGGCATGGTATAATAGCGATTGGAACATGATTCACGTCAATGCTTCCAAACTCAAAGGAAGAACTGGGAGTTTGCGGTTGTTTGATATGGAGGGAAGGTTGGTGTTTGAGAAAAAAATTGAAGTTATTGCGGGAGGTTATGTGACGGGAGAGATACCGATGAATGCGGTGGTGAATGGGGTTTATCTTGTCAATTTAATTACTGATGTAGAAAGTGTTTCGTCGAAAACAATAAAATTTTGATTTGAAAATTTGAAAATGTGTTAATTTGAAGATGGGATGAATGAAGAATTGTTTTTGGTTATTTTCTGCATCTCGTTCCTTCGGTCTTCGTAGCTTTAGCGAAGGAGACTGCGGCTCTGCTCCCGATAGCTATCGGGATCTGCGAGACACCTTTAAAATTAATTTCTGTAGAAAAAAATTAGATTGTCGAAAAATACCAATTGAAATTTAGGTAAATAAAGATTATCTTCTTAATAGAAATCTTCATTTTAACCACTGAGTCACTGAGGTCACTGAGATTCACAGAGGACTTTTATTAAACAATTAGTCTATATTCATTCAAAACATTCAACAACTCATCAACTCATCAATTCTCTTTATTTCCTATTTTAGTACCTATGTTCAAACGCTTATCGTCGCACAGTTTAATTATTTTGTTGGGCAGTTTGGTGTGGGGGGTGTTGAGTTATTATAATTTGCTGGTTGATGATGATGTAGTGATGTTGCGATCGGTGAAGGATGCGGGGATTGTTGGGGCTACGATTGGACAATACGAGACCTGGAATACCCGATGGATGTCGTTTTTCTTCCTGCATACCTGGATGAACTTTTGGAATGAAAGCAGCTCTCCCCTGCTCTATCATCTGGCAACGTTGGTGGCGCTGTTGCTGGCTTCCCGGCGCTTGGTCATCGCGTTGATCATTAAGCGATGGATCGTTGCTTCTTCCCGATTACAGGAATGGTTCTTCGCGGGATTAATCAGTACAGCCCTGATTGTTTCAAGCTATCATATCGGAGATACCTGGTTTTGGGTAAATACTTCTACGATGTATGGATGGAATCTGATTGCATTACTGTTGGCCATCAGTCTGGTTTTATCTCCGCTCAAAAATAATGTACTGCACGACATCCTCCTTACTTTTTGCGGACTCTATATCGGTGGTGCTGCAGAGCCGGCTGTAGTTTGTCTGGGCTTGATACTGCCCGCCTATTTGTACCTGGATCGTGAAAGAACGAAAACTATTTCCCCACATATTATCAATTTTCTCATTGGCATGGCCGTTAGTTTTGGAATTGCGCTGGCCGGTGATGGTCACGGAAAACGGGAAGCAGCCTTGCCCGACCCGGGTATGCTTGGTTTGCTATTGAAAGGCGCCTACTTCAGCGCGAAAATTGCATTGTACCATACTCCGTTGCGGTTGTTGATGGTATTGGTCATTTTGTTTCCCTTGTTTGCAGAACATAAGAATAAAAATAATTTTCTTGCCGTCACGTTCAAAGCTGCAGGTGCATGGTTCGCGGTGGTTATCTTCCATACTTATTTTATCACTTATATAATGGGAGATTATGGTCCGGAAAGGGCCTGGAGTTTTATCAGTTTCTGGAATGTGATGATTGCCGGATGGTGGGGCTATCATTGCAGCGGAATGTTGAATGTCATGTTGATGAAAATTCTTAGTTGGGGTGTTTGTATGGTAATAGCCTTTACGCTTTTTAAACAGTTAAATACCTTGCCGGCTTATCATGCCTATGTAAAAAGCATTCGTAAAGAAGTCATTTTTGATCCCGAGAAAGTTCCTGATTCGGGGTTGTTGCATCGGGTGACGATGGGGATGGAGTAATCAAGGATAAGACCTCCTTCTAAATAATATTTTCTACTATTGAAGGTGCGACGAACAATCTTTCTGCAACAGCCCTGTAGGGGCGGTATCTCTGTAACTGACAAAGTCCCCCTCTCCATATAGCCGCCGGCATCCGACCTAAGGTCGGGTGCCGGCATTGGTGGGAGAAGAGGATATCCTTTCTTACAGAGATACCGCCCCTACAGGGCTGTTGTGGAAGAAAGGTCTATCTCTGGTCTGATAAACTAACGTTTTGATGAAGTACACAGGAAATATACTTTTAAGTCATTGGCATGTGAATATAGTTCACATTTCTCAGAAGGAATTAGTATAACAAATCAAGGTTCAACACACTGTTGCTTGAATTTGGTAGGATATAAAATTTATAGAGTACCGGGATGAAGTCTTAAAGGAAAGAAATCAAGCATGAGCCCGGAGAACGCCATAGCTAACATTCAAAACATCCATGAATTCAGCCTTCTAACACCTAACCATGAACTGATAACCCATACGCTGCTTCTATCTGACGAAAAACGAAAAGTCAAAGAACGCTTTGGATTTTAATTTAAGGTATCCCGGTGAGAAAGTGAAAACTATATCTAACTTTTCCAATACGTGAGACACTGTCTAACGTATTGAGCTGGAGCCATTATTTTGAAATATTACGGTTAAACGCTGCGTTCGCGGCGGGTTCGCGGCGGTCGCTGCGTTTAAACAGAAGTTTTAATTATCGGAATTTTCATTTATTCAAAACTAAGAATATTAACGGTCGAAAAATTAAGTCGAATTTCCGGGATAAAAGCGATTGTGTTCGTCCATTGTAATCAACTTTTCATTAACAAATACCAACTTTACTTTCATATAACAAGTAGGGTTCACCTTTATAATTGTGGTAGCGTTTTACACCAGATTCGTGAATGGTAATTAAAAATAATTTTATAGCTTTAACAAAAAAAAAACATGTATAATTTTTCCTATTTCAAAGAAAAGGACAAGCAAATCCTGCTGAAGTTCATGGAAGAATATCCGTTGGCATTCCTCACGGGAAGTTTCCTGACCGGCACACAAGTAGCGACCCAGATTCCGGTATTAACGGAAGTACGGGATGGTGATTTATACATCAAAGGACATATCATGCGCAATACCGACCACCACAAGGCATTTATGGAAAACCCGAATGCATTGGTGGTGTTTACCGGTCCGAACTGCTATGTGAGTGCTTCCTGGTACAGCAATCCTCAAAGCGGCTCCACCTGGAATTACATGAGTGTACATATCAGTGGAAAAGTGCGGTTTATGTCCGATGAAGAGCTGGTTCAACTCATGCGTACCTTCACCTTAAAATTTGAAAAAGGGAACACGCAATCCCAAACTATTTTCGACAATCTGCCGGATGAATATAAAAGCAAAATGATGCCGGCTATTACCGGCTTCGAGATTCGTGCAGAGAAAACTGACAATGTTTTTAAATTAAGTCAAAACAGGGATGAGCAGAGTTATCTGAATATTATTTCACAATTGGAAGAAATCGGAGGAAGCAGTGCTTTAGTGGCTATGGAAATGAAGAAAAGAAAAGTAGAACTATTCCCACCCGGTACTGAATGGGATGGTTCAAAATTTGATTCGTGATTTTTTTTGCTGGAAAATAAATTAAAACAGTCTTATTACTTCATTGGTTTATTCAACCGACCCAATGCCTGCGCTGCATTTTTATAATCCGGATTTAAATCCAATGCTTTTTTATAATCCGCAGCGGCGGCGGCGATGTTTCCCTGGGCTTCGTAGGAGAGTCCGCGGTTGAACCAGGCTTCCGGCCAGGTGGGATCAACGGAAATGGCATCATTATAATGTTTGATGGCCTGGTCATACACTTTCAGATATTGGTAGTGAATATATCCTAAGGCATAATGTGCACGTGCGGCTTTGGGATTCAATTGCACCGCGCTGGTATAATCCTGAATGGCTTTATCATAATTCCGCTCGTTTTCCTGATACCATAAGCCACGACCATAAAATGCATCTACACTTTTGGCATTGACGCGTAAAGCTCCGTCATAATACTGCACGGCGAGCTTATTGTTCTTCGCATGAAAGATCATTGCCAGTTGAAGATAGGCATCGTAATAATCGCTCTTCTGTTCAATACAGGTCTGGAAGCTGGACACTGCTCGCGTGGTATCACCCATATCGCGGTAACACATTCCTTTCATGAAATACGCTTTGGGATTGGTGATGTCTAATTTCAACACGCCATCGAGATACTGTATCGACTCTTTGTATTGTTGAGCGATAAAGTACAACTCCGCTAGTTTTTCATAGGCCAGTTTGTTGGAAGGATCAAGCGAGATGCATTTCTCCAATGCTGCTTTTGATTTACCGGGCTTTGATGCGGCCAGATGGACATCGGCGAGAGTCAGAAAATAATCTGCTTTCGTAGTATCTAAGGAAATCACCTTCTCCATATCCAGCATGGCATTGGCAACATCTGTACTTTGTAAATGTAACTTCGCCCGCTCATGGAAAAGGCTTGCATTTTGAGGGTCGGTGGCAATTTTAACTGAGAGAGCAGCTATCTGTTTACCGAGTGGTGTGGTATCCTTGCCAGCCAATTCTTGCTCGTCTTTTTCCGACTTTCTTGAGCAGGAAGAAATTGATACCTGCAGGATCGTCATAGAAAAAAGCAGCAATAACAGAGGGGTGCTCACGCAATTTCTAAAATCATTAATGCTCTTCATAGTTTCATCTAAACAAAGCAAAAGTAATAAAAAGGCAAACGCCGGTCGAAACACTGTATTTTCAATGACTTACACACCTTTTTCTCTCACCCCTAATTATAGTGAATCCACTGTTTTAGTCTGCAAAAAAATAAAGCAACTTCTTACTTTTGAAGACGAACAATTTGTACTTAATCACATCTCCGATAAACCATGAAAATATCAACATTGTTAAAACAGTTTATAATTATAGCGTTTCTACTTTTTATACATAGTAAATTGCCTGCACAGTGTACCTGGAGAAGTATTTTTAGTGATGGTTTCGAGAATACAAATGTCATTCCCGGACTACAACCAGGGAAAACAGTACATACTACACCGCAAACGTTTGCTGCCCATACGGGAACACGATCGATGTATAGGAATTTCGTAAATTGTAATGGCGGAGCAGGAGCTTGTGCCGGAGACAAAGTATATGAAAGGATATTTTCAGTGTGCCCGGGTGTGTCGCTTCGGTTTAACAGTTGGTATACTACTACTTTTTCGGGGATTCAATGCGATGTAAAGTTGGTCATCAGCGATGCAAATGGTCTGGTACTGGATTCCATCCAAAATCTGGTAGCTCCCTACGCTCCTGTCTGGACAAACTACATTACCAATACCTTTACTTCAACCACCAATACCATCGTATTCAGTATGTACACCAATGTGGATGGAGGTAATGGCAACGATTTATCCGTTGATGATTTCAAGCTGGAACATTGCGTGAACCTGAACTCACTGACCGGCTATAATGTTTGTTCAAATATAGATTCAGTAGATCTCTACGATGTTCTCCCCAATGCTCCTGTCAATAGTGGCACATGGCAGGGCCCTTCTCTGCTCAGTGGTGGTTATCTGGGAACATTTATTACCGGAGCCAATACCGGTGGAACGTATATCTATACCAGCAGTCCATATGGAGTTGATTCTACATGTCCGCAAAGAATTGATTCCATTGTTGCCGTACCATTTCCCGCGCCGGTTGTTAATCTGATCAACGACACTGTTATTTGCACAACTCAGACCATTGTAATCACGGCAGGCACCAGCGCTTCAAACACCTATAGCTGGAGTACCGGTGCTACTACGTCGAGTATTACTGCTTCCACCACAAGTTCTGTCAATACTTCAACGACGTATACAGTTACTGTTACTAATCAGGGAGGGTGTACTGAAACGGATTCTGTAACTATTGATTTCATTGTTTGCAGTGGAATGGAAGAAAATGAGTCTGCTGCTCATCTAAGTTTATTTCCAAATCCTGCTACTGATCAGGTACAGATTCATTGGAATGGATCATTCAGAAAAGACACACGGTTTATCCTCGTGGATGCAAGAGGAAGAAAGGTGCTTGAAGAAATTTTAAATACCGAATTTCAAATTATCAGGTTCAACGGCCTTCAAAACGGTATCTATCATTATTCACTGCAGGAAGGTGTTATTCAAAAAGATACCGGCAAACTCTACATCGGTGCAACACCAGGGAAATAATTTTTTTCATCACCCTTACACACTACCGGGAACGCCGATGTCCTGCGGACATACACGGATTAAAGGGATTAGCGCGGATAGGTTTTCATTCTCCTATAATCTAAACTCCTGATTTCGTATTTCGTACATTCCTTCCGGCAGGCATGTTCCGTATTTCGTATTTTCGCACCTTTTAGTAATTCGTATTCGTGTATATCATTTCCCTCCAATATCTCCATTCAAAAAAAAAGGGCAGTGTCGAAACACCACCCTTATCCCATTCAAAACTTCATTTCAATTTTTCGAATGTCAGTTTTCAGTTTAAAAGACTCAACTCATAACTAAAAAAAACTGAAGACATACGTTCAACCTATACGTCCTACTAATTTCGCACTTACACACTTTTTCGTATTTCGTACCTGCCTGCCGGCAGGCAGGTTTCACCCTTTCGCACTCTTTCGTATTTCGCTCTCTCATTTATAATCTTCCGACGATACATAATATTCATCAATACATTAATGTTTTTTAGGGATCGCAGATCTCGTCACATTCTGCGCCGAGACAAGTGACGCTGATTTTTAAGATTTTCGCGGATTAGACTTCGCATGTCTAAACGTTATTCGTATACTTTCGTAGAATTTCGAGTTTCGTATTTTAATTTTTTGCCTTCTCCGCTATCGCCGCTCTGATTTTTGCTTCGATCTCGTCGCAGAGTTCAGGATTGTCTGACAACATCTGTTTAACGGCATCGCGTCCCTGACCGATTTTAGTATCTCCATAGCTGAACCATGATCCTGCTTTCTTGATCACATTATTCTCTACACCCAGATCCACAATTTCGCCCAGCTTGGAGATGCCTTCTCCATACATGATATCAAACTCAGCAGTACGGAATGGAGGTGCTACTTTATTCTTCACCACTTTCACCTTGGTACGGTTTCCTACTACATGCTCTCCGTCTTTGATTTGTCCGATACGGCGGATATCAAGGCGTATAGAGGCATAAAATTTCAGCGCATTACCACCGGTAGTCGTTTCCGGATTACCGAACATCACACCGATTTTCTCACGCAATTGATTGATGAAAACGCAGCAGCAACCGGTTCGGCTAATGCTACCCGTTAGTTTACGCAAAGCCTGTGACATCAGACGTGCCTGAAGTCCCATCTTGCTTTCACCCATCTCCCCTTCAATCTCACTCTTAGGTGTCAACGCTGCCACAGAATCAATGACGATAATATCTATAGCACCGGAACGAATCAGGTTATCTGCTATCTCCAATGCCTGTTCTCCATTATCAGGTTGCGAAATCAATAAATTCTCGATGTCTACACCCAACTTCTGTGCATAGAAACGATCGAAAGCATGTTCCGCATCGATAAACGCAGCGATACCACCGGCCTTTTGTACGTTGGCAATCGCATGAATCGCGAGCGTTGTTTTACCTGATGATTCAGGACCATAAATTTCAATCACTCTTCCCTTCGGATAACCACCAATTCCCAGTGAACTATCTAATGTAATGGATCCGGTAGGAATTGCCTCTACCGCTTCTACTGCCTCATCTCCCATCCGCATGATGGTCCCCTTTCCATAGGTCTTTTCAATCTTGTCGATTGCGAGTTGTAAAACTTTTAGTTTCTCTTTCGCTTCTGATGCTTCTGTTGCCATTGTATTATATTTTGATTGTTATATGACTTTTTGCAATGATTGTATTACAATCAAAGATGCCGTCAACAAATAAAACTATTTTTTTTGGATTAAACGTCAGGGAAATGAATACAAGTATTTAACAAACGGATAATGATATAAACAAAAAGGCCATCCTTTTGGGACAGCCTTTCGTAAAGTATTTATTTTCAATTATTTCTGATCGGGGGCTTTTTTAGCCTTGTCGTAGCGGGTACGGAACTTATCAACACGACCTGCAGTATCTACCAATTTCATCTTTCCGGTATAAAACGGATGACTCATATGAGAGATTTCAAGTTTCACGAGGGGATATTCGTTACCGTCTTCCCACTTGATAGTGTCTTTGGTGTCTACCGCTGATTTGCTCATAAAAGCATAGTCGGTAGAGATATCTTTAAATACGACGAAACGGTAATTTTTTGGGTGGATGTCTTTTTTCATGGAATTAACTGAATGGGCGGCAAAGATACGCTTTTTTTTATGCGAGGCAATAAGTGGTAAAAATATCTGTTAAAATGGTTCCTTGTCTATAAACGGGCAAGCAGTATATTTGTAGCCGAATGCGTCCAAAAACTATCATTAAACATCTGTTTTTCATAATTTTAGCTTCCATCTTATTCCATTCCTGTGAGAAAGATGAGCTATTGACCGATGCCGGGGCAAGACCGAATTTTTCAACGGATACGATCATGTTCGACACCGTTTTTGTCAGTATCGGTTCAGTTACCAAGAATTTCAGGGTCTATAATCCTTACGATAAGACGATGAAAATCTCTTCGATCCGCCTGGCAGGTGGAGCTGGATCTTTATACCGCATGAATGTGAACGGCTTGCCTGGAAAGAGTTTTACGGATGTTGAAATCCGTGGCGGTGATTCGATCTGGATATTTGTTGAAGTAACGATCAACCCGAATAACCAACTCCTGCCCTATGTGGTTCAGGATTCTATCATTTTTGAAACCAACGGCAATCAGCAGGATATTGATCTGGTGGCCTGGGGACAGAATGCCCATTTCTTCGTCGCTAAAAAAGAAAGTGCGAACCTTCCGCCCTATGTGATCATTGATACAACGTTAAACAGCACCACTACCTGGGACGAAACGTTGCCCTATGTTATATACGGTGGCTATGGTGTGATTGACTCCTCTACCACTTTAATCATCAGCGCCGGCACACAGATTCATTTCAGCAATTCGGGTGGTCTCTGGGTGTATAAAGGAGGAACGCTGAAGGTTCAGGGTACCAAGGATAAGCCGGTAGTTTTTCAGGGGTTGCGCCGTGAGTTATCCTTGCAGGAAGAACCCGGACAATGGGACAGGATCTGGATCAACGATGGTGGCATCAATGAAATCGACTACGCCATCATCAAAAACGGATTCATCGGATTGCAGACAGAAACGCTCTTTGATCCTGCCATGCCCGTTTCATTGAAACTAACGAATACGCAGATACGCAATATGAGCGGACTGGGAATTCTGGCCAGAAATTTCAAAATTGAAGGGTGGAACAATGTTGTCTCCAATTGTGGCATCTACACGGCTGCGTTCACGATCGGTGGTGAGTATGAATTTACCCATTGCACTTTCGCAAATTTCTGGCGCTTTGGACAAAGAAGTACGCCTGCCATGTACCTGAATAACTTTGCTATTGATCAGAATGGACAGCCGGTGGGGGTAGATATGACAAAGGCAGAATTTAAAAACTGCATCATCTACGGCAACAATGATAACGAGCTGGAACTCGAATTTGAAGCGGGTGTACTTGCGAACCATAACTTCCGTAACTGCATTATCAAAGCAGATAACACCACACCTACGACTGATATTCTCCATTTTGAATCCATTTACCGTAACAACGATCCTCAGTTCAAAAATACTTTTGACAATAATCTAAAACTGGATACCCTGGCTTTCGCCCGTGAAAAAGGAAATCCACTATTCATCAACTTTTCTGCAATTCCTCCAATGAACATCGACATCGATGCAGTATCGAGACCAACAGGTGGTACTAACCCTGACCTGGGTGCTTACGAAAGAGATTAAACTAGAACCTGATCTCGTCACATTCTGCGCCGAGACAAGTCACACGGATAAAATGGAATTTCGCTGCTTTTATCTGTGTAAATCCAGTAAATCCGCGTATTCCGCGTTCCCGATAAAGCTATATGCTCAATAGAAATTTCATAGTATCCACTCCGTCGGCGTAGTCGCTGAGTCCGGGTTGTTGGGAAGTACCGAAGGGCAAATAAGCTTTCCCGATAATACATTGCATTAAATCTTTCTCTGCTTCCAGTTTCTTCATCAACTCATACTTAGATGAATACACTTCATAGTGCAAGACAGAAACCGGAGTTGCCAGGGCCTGATGTTCGCGCAGTAGCAGGAAATTATTGGTCAGAAATTTTTCGTTGTTCAACATGAATAAAGCGTTATGATAATCGAAATTATTCATGTACTTATTGTGCTGCATCAATGCTTCTCCATAAATCTCTATAGCTCTGAAAAAACCATCAAACTGATAATTTTCGGGCACATATAGTTTGGAAACATTCCTGCAACCCAGACCGAAATAACTAAAAATATCTTCCCCTAAATTTCTCAACTCCGTTTCCGTCTCGCTCCCTGTAAGGACCGCCACCGAATTCCTGTTTTTGCGAATGACATGAGGATATTTCCCGAAATAGTAATCAAAATACCGTGAAGTATTGTTACTTCCTGTAGCTATAACGGCATCTATATCCCCAAATCTCTTCTCCAACTTGAAATAATTTGACATTTCAGGAGCCACCTGCAACAGCACTTCCAATAAAAACGGAATGAGTACCTCATCATCCGCGGAGCATTTAACAATGGCCTTATGTCCGCTGAGGAGAACGCAGATTAAATCATGAAAACCGACCATCGGGATATTTCCGGCCATAATAATCCCAATATTTTTAACACGAATCGACTCGCTGTCAGGCAATTTATAGGCACTAGTCCATTTTTCAAGATTATGCTTTTCCAATAATTTAGTCCATTGAGAAATGGCGCTGATCGTGTTGGCAGGAATAAACCATGGATTCTTTCTATAGGCCTGTTGCACAATGTTATTCAAAGGGTTACCCGTTAATTCACCACCGGATTCCATCTCTTCCAGCATTGCCGCTACTGCATTTCCCAATCGGACTAATGCTTCAATTCTTTCTGTTTTTTTCATAGAATCCTAAACTTTTATCGGACTTGAAACAATTGTGATTATTTTTGTGTTCAACTCACAACAAAAATATTGCTTTAAATCCTCTTATCGTATGGCAATCAAAATAACTGACGAATGTATTAACTGCGGTGCTTGCGAGCCCGAATGTCCTAATAACGCGATCTACGAAGGTGGCGCTGAATGGCGATTCTCGGATGGCACTTCTGTCAAAGGAATGTTTAACATGTTAGATGGCAGCGCAGTAGATGCTGATGCTCCTCAAACTCCGAAATCGATGGATGTCTATTATATCGTTACGGATAAATGCACAGAATGTGTAGGCTTCCACGATGAACCACAATGCGCGGCCGTATGTCCGGTGGATTGCTGTGTGGATGACCCTGACTTCCGTGAATCAAAGGAAGAACTTACGGCGAAAAAAGAAAAAATGCACGCTTAATGCGTTCTTATGATATTAAAACCCTGTATGGACTTCCGTACAGGGTTTTTCCATTTTCACCCCCTCCTTTCTCACAATGATTCCATTAAATTTGCGTTCGTTTCAATGATCACGTCTCGCACCTTTCTTCTGCTTTTATTACCTCTGATGCAGCAATTCAGTCTTGCGGCTTCGGACACGCTGGCGTTGCAACCGGCAGTAAAAAGATTAATAGTCCTTGGAGATTCCGTTTTAAAGGGAAGTAATGATTCCATACGGGAAAAATACAATCAAACGTTTTCATTGGCACTTGATAGTATCCTGCATGTAGCCGGGGGTGCTGAATTAAGTTTTTCGCAGGTGAAGGCACTTTCGGTGGCAACATCTTCCGATAAAAATGTGAAAGCACTTACCTGGTTAGTACAGTTAAATCGCGGTACGCAGTATTTTTATTATGGATATATTCTTTACAAGTCAGATCCAAAGGCAGCAATGAAAGTAGTGAAGCTGGAACAAAATTCTTCACTGAACAGAGAAGAGTTGGAAATGCTTAAATCCGATTCGGCAAACTGGCCGGGATGTATTTATTACGACATTCATCTTGAAAAATACAAGAAGAAAAACTACTATATGTTGTTAGGATGGGCTCCTCAGAGTAACTTTATCACCCGAAAAGTAATTGAACCTCTGGTAGCAAGTCCCACGAAACTCATCATTGGAGCACCGGTCATAAAAGCAGGAGGAAAAGCCCGGACGCGACTTGTTTTTGAATACAATGCGCAGGCCACGATGAGCCTTAAATACAATGAAAAAGTAAAGATGATAGTGATGGATCATTTATCCTCCTCCGATCCCCGACCGGAGTCGAAAGGAATGTATGCGCTTTACGGTCCGGATCTCAGTTATGATGGATTAAAATTCAGCAAAGGCAATTGGTTGCTGATGAAAGATATAGATATCAGAAATAATTAACCTCATTTTTCAAGAAAAGAAATACTAAATCTGAAAAAGGTTAAAATCTCAAAATCCAAATTGCTTTTTCCTTGTCTATTCAGTGAATTCCTGCTTACTTTGGTGGTTGAAAACGATAACGTAGAGAAATATAAAATCTCCCATAAAAAATGAAAAAACACAATTTCGGAGCAGGTCCCGGCATTTTACCGGCATCAGCTATACAAAAATCAGCCGCTGCAGTTCTGGACTTGAATAATATCGGACTTTCCATTCTGGAAATTTCACATCGCAGCAAGGACTTTGAACCGGTCTTGCAAAACACAAAAGCTCTGGTGAAGGAATTATTGGGTGTACCGGATAATTATTCGATTCTATTTCTCCAAGGTGGTGCCAGTACTCAATTCGCCATGGTACCGATGAATCTCCTGCATAAAAAAGCGGCCTATGTCGACTCAGGCGTTTGGGCCAATAAAGCTTTAAAAGAAGCGAAATTATTCGGAGAAGTAAATGTGATTGCTTCCTCTAAAGATAAAAACTACAACTACGTTCCAAAAAACTATGCAATTCCGACAGATTGTGACTATCTGCATGTCACTTCCAACAATACGATTTACGGGACGCAGATGAAACATTTTCCGGATAGTCCGATTCCCGTAGTTTGTGATATGTCGAGTGATATTTTCAGTCGCCCGGTTGATGTTTCAAAATTTGATTTGATTTATGCCGGTGCGCAGAAGAATATGGGCCCGGCAGGAGTAACGCTCGTGATCATCAAAAATGACATTCTCAAAGAAGTCCAACGGGTTGTTCCAACGATGCTGAAATATGCGACACATATCGAAGGCGACTCCATGTACAATACACCTCCTGTATATTCCATTTATGTGTGTATGGCAACGCTCGAATGGTTGAAATCCATCGGAGGTGTACCGGCTATTGAGAAAATTAATCAGGCGAAAGCAGATTTGTTTTATGGAGAAGTAGATGCCAATCCATTATTCACCGGCACCTGCGAGAAGGAAGACCGATCGCATATGAATGCCTGCTTCCTGCTTAAAAACCCTGAGCTCGACGACGATTTCATGAAGATGACAAAGGAAGCCGGAATCATTGGTATCAAAGGCCACCGTTCTGTCGGAGGATTCCGTGCCTCGATGTACAATGCATTGCCGCTTGAAAGTGTACGGGTACTCACACAAGTGATGAAAGAATTTGCATTAAAAACCGCATAGCTTAACGAGAGCAGCAAGCTGCTCTCGTTAAGCTGTTGGCTCCCGGCTACCGGCTTCCGGCTTTAGTTTAAAGACAAAATGCATAATATCGATGATTCCTTTCATATGGCAAATTACCGGTAACGTTATACAACTCTACACCTCAAGACTCAATGCCGGTAGCCGGTAGCCGGAAGCCGGTAGCCGGTAGCCGGTAGCCTTAATTTGCAAAGTAAAAATATAGTATTAATATAAATTGCAGGAGCATAAAAGATGGCAAAAATTCTCGCTAATGATGGCATTGACAAAGCCGGCAAAAACATTCTGGAAGCTGCAGGAATTGAGGTAGTCACGGATAAGGTGGCTCAGGAAAATCTTCCCGAAGCTTTAAAAAACTTTGACGGCATATTAGTGCGTAGTGCCACAACCGTTAGGAAGGATTTGATTGATGCTTGTCCGAACCTGAAGTTAATAGGTCGCGCCGGTGTGGGTATGGACAATATTGATGTCGCCTATGCCAGGGAAAAAGGATTAAAAGTCATCAATACGCCGGAAGCTTCTTCCGAAAGTGTAGCCGAATTGGTTTTTGCACACCTGTTCACAATGGCGAGATTCCTGCACGATGCCAACCGCAATATGCCCGGCAGTGACTCAAAGGAGCGCTTCAACGAACTGAAGAAAAATTATTCTGCCGGCATTGAATTGAAAGGAAAGACACTTGGCATTATAGGTTTTGGGAACATTGGACAGGCTGTTGCCCGAATGGGCATAGGTTTAGGAATGACGATTTTACCATTCAAGCTACGTGCGGAAGATGTTAAAATCGAAATTGACTTCTTCAGAACAGTCACCAATGCGAAACTTGTGTTGACGATGAAATGCGTCCCCTTTGAACAACTATTGTCTGAAAGTGACTTCATCACATTACATGTTCCGTTTCCGAAAGGAGCCCCCCCTATCATTGGTAAAAGAGAATTTGAAATGATGAAAAAAGTGCTTTCATCGTCAATACTGCACGAGGTGGTGCGGTGAATGAAAACGATTTATTACATGCACTTGACAACGGCATAATTGCCGCTGCAGGACTTGATGTCTTTGAAGGCGAACCCCTCATCAAAGAAGCACTTCGCAATCATCCTAAAGTTTCCTTAAGCCCGCATATTGGCGGTTCCACAGCAGAAGCACAACAACGCATAGGCATTGAAATCGCAGAAAAGATTGTCGCCTATTTCAACGCGAAATGAAAGGTTTAAAGTTTAAGGGGCTCCCATGAAGCGTATCGCTTTTCGCGATTCTGCTTCATGGTTTAAGGTTTAAAGTTTAAGGTTCAAGGTTTAAGGTTCAAGGTTTAAAAGATTCTAATTTGCAGGTTTTATGACTATTTTCGAATCTCGAAATTTCATAATTTTTCCGTTTTCGTACACCCTCATAGATTCGCCTTTTTCGAACAATCGCCTTCTTCACACATTCGCCCTCTTTGCACATTCGCCTTTTTCGCTCATTCACCCACTTCGCACATTCACCTTCTTCGCACATTCACCCTTTCGTACATTCGTACTTTCGTACATTCGTACTTTCGCGGATTCGCACTTTCGTAATTCGTATATTCGTATCCCTGAAGCAGAGACCAGAAAGATGAGGGATCTCATCTTTTTGGTCACGCTTCAGGGAATATTCGTAATTTCGTAACCCCAATAGATAAATTCTATACTCAAGACAAAGCATTATGGCAATATTGAAAGCATTTAAAGGCATCCGCCCCACAAAAGAACTTGTTAAACGAGTAGCCTGCCGCCCCTATGACGTGTTGGATGAAAAAGAAGCACGCATTGAAGCCAATGGCGATGAATATTCCTTTTATCATGTTATAAAACCGGAGATTGATTTCCCGGATGGTCATAACGTTTACGCACCTGAGATCTACAAGAAAGGCCGCGATAATTTTGAGAAGATGAAATCGGATGGTGTGTTCAAGCAGGATGAAAAAGACTGCCTTTACATCTACAGCCAGACGATGAACGGCCGCACGCAATATGGAATTGTCGGTTGTGCATCAGTGGATGACTACATGAACGACATCATCAAAAAACATGAACTCACCCGACCCGATAAAGAAGAAGATCGAAAGAATCATGTTCGGGTTGGAAATATGAATGCAGAGCCTGTTTTCTTTGCTTATCCGAATGTTCCCGCACTTGATGCCATCGTTGCTGCAGTTGTCAAAAACACTCCGGAGTACGACCTGATTACTGATGATGGTATCGGACATACCTTTTGGGTGATTGATGATTCCGCTATTGTCAAACAAATTTCTGACCTCTTCGCTAAAGTCCCCTTTACCTATGTTGCGGACGGACATCATCGCACCGCAGCAGCTGCGCTCGTAGGAAAAGAAAAACGAGAGGCCAATCCCAACCATACCGGAAAAGAGGAATACAATTTTTTTCTGGCGGTACATTTCCCCGACAACCAATTACACATCATGGATTACAATCGGGTGATCAAGGATCTCAACGGGATGAGCAAGGAGCAATTGCTCGAAAAATTAGCAGAGAGTTTTACAATTGAAGAAAAGGAAATGCCGAATTCCGTCCCTCTAAATTACATGAATTCAGCATGTACAGTGATGGTAATTGGTATGCATTAACTGCTAAAGCCGGAACATATGATGATAACGATCCGATTGGAGTACTGGATGTGACTATTCTCTCGAAAAAAGTTCTGGAACCTCTTTTCAATATCGTAGATCTGCGCAAGGACAAACGCATTGATTTCGTGGGTGGACTTCGCGGGCTCGGTGAATTAAAGAAGCGTGTGGATTCAGGGAATATGAAGGTAGCCTTTGCGCTTTATCCTGTCACCATGAAACAACTTATCGACATCGCAGATACTGGACAAATCATGCCACCCAAAACAACCTGGTTTGAACCCAAGTTACGCAGTGGGTTAGTGATCCATTCACTCGACTAAATAAAAAAGAGGCTGATCCATAAAGGTCAGCCTCTTTTTATTTCAATTAAATGGGATTTAATCCATTGGATTTCCTTCGTTATTCGTCTCGCTCTTCTCCAGAACGGTTCCCCCATTCAACACATTATTCCCCCCATCCACTTTCACCATATATTCCTCTTCCTGATAGGGAACCACGCAACCTCCCTGATTAGGATCGCAACGGACAAAGCATAGACCGGGATTATCATTTGGGAAAGTGTAGATATCGACGGTCTTGTTAGGATTAAAACTAAAGTTAGCAGATTGTGCTCCTACTGCCAAAGCCGGTACCTGACTTGATGCGACCTGAGTCAATACACTGGTAGCGTTACTTCCAACTTTATCCTTACGATGAAGTGTTACTGTAAACGTTCCAGAGGTGGTATCTCCGCCATTTCGTGCAGCATATACTACAGGGCCCAGCGGTACAGAATGTTTGAACTCCTTACAGGAGTCAATCAATCCACAAAAATAAGTAGCTACTTGTATACCTGTGCCTAGACCCTGACAAAATTCATTGGGTAAGCGCAAAAAGGTTTCATTCTTTGCACCATGAGAAGCACCGGTATTCTTAAACAATGGACGATTCACATTTGAATTTGCCGTGGGACGGGGTTGAAGGTCGGATTGTTTCGGCACAACTACAACCGCAGGTTCATTGGGAACCAAAAAGGAATACACCGGACTAAAAACATAGGGATCCTGACCTGAGCAGCTGCTGCAATTCGTAATTCTCTTTGCAATTCTATAATAAACTGTATTTCGAACAGGAAATCCACCCTTGCCTGATTTAAATGTTGGATAATTCGTTCTTGTGCGGCTTCCGGCAGCCGTGATTACATTTCCTGATCTCGTCTTGGTCATGGTTGATACCAATATATTGGTAGCCGGAACAAAGTTAGCATTAGCTGATGCGAGACTTGGTAAATTATCCAACGCTGTACTAGTTGTGGTAGTATATAATTTATAAGTAACCTTAGGATAACAGGTACTATTACTGGTTTCGTTCTGAGCTACTTTAAATAATTCAGACGTAATCCTAAATGGCAGATTTGATGCCGGTGGTAAAGTAGCAGGATCTGAAGGAGTTCCTACCACAACCCTGGCAACCATTAATGCTAACACTCCGGCAGCTGTATTGCAATCTGCCTGTGCGTTTACTTGCTGACTTTGCACCATGAGGACTGCACAAGCCAGAAATATTTTTATCTTCGTTTTCATATTAATTATTTTTTTCAAAACTAGGATCATCTCACTCTTCTATCAATCCCCTAAAAGGGTGAATATGATGAATTTCCTATGAACACCACATTGAAATTTACTCGTAAATACTCAGTAATTATGCACTATATCCCTTTAACAAATACCGAATATGGCAATACAACACTATGATCTGGTTGCTGATTACATTGAAAGTCTTCTTCATCCCGACCCGACACTAAAAAAGGACACCGCTAAAGAACATTCTTACTTTTTATCAGGAGAGCGAAATCATTTCTTTAAATTGGAAGCAGCATGCAGATATTTAAGAGAAATAGATAATGAAAAAGTATTTGATGAATATTATGACATCTTTAAGGAAGCAGAAGATCAACTCGGACAATATGATCATCACTTTGCATTGCTTTCTGAAATTAGAAAAATCGGTAAACAATGGCCGGCTAAAGTCATTGACCATTTTGAGGACCAACATAAATCATCCGCAAAAAAGCTGGAAAACTATCTTGAAAAGGAAGAATGGATGCAACAAAATCCACCACACCTCATTCGATTCACGAAAGCACTAAAGAGTATGGAACCACTTTCCGGTGATGATTATAAAACAAAAACCGGAAAGTTTCTCATAAAAACTATTGACAAAATTTCAGACAATTACAAAAATGGCAAATTAGATGCTTCAGAAATTGAAGAAGGAGTACATGAGATCCGAAGAAAAATTCGTTGGCTCAGTATTTATACTCAAGTTTGTGGTGGCATGATTCAATTAAGTGACATGAATGTTCCCGAATCCTTTCCTGATCAATACATCGGCTCGGATATACTAAACTCTGATTTCATGAAAATGCCCAAAGCATTGAAAGATGTCTCTACAATTACCATCCGGACAGAACACTTTGCGGCTTTATCCTGGATGATCAACTATCTGGGCAGTCAAAAGGATATTGGATTAAAAATCGTAGCGTGCACCGAAGCATTTAAAGAATCAGGGATCGATGACCTTATGGAAATAGAAAAATTACTCATCCACATCAATCCGGAACAATTAAAACTACGTGACATCACCGATCAGGCAAAAAAAGAGCTTGATCTCTTCTTCCTGAAACATAAGATTTTAGATGGCTTAGCAGATGATATCAAACAGTCGCTAAAATGATTTTAAGAAATAACAACTTCTACTTGAGGAAAATCCATTAATTTTGAAATTACTATGAGAACCAAACCTTCGATTTTACTTCTCCACGGTGCATTAGGTGCCGCATCGCAGTTTGATAAACTGGAAGGTCTTCTATCCTCTGAGTTCGATGTTCATCGCTATGACTTTACGGGGCACGGAGGAAAAGCATTTGCTGAACATCCGCTTACAATGCCCATCCTCGCAGAACATTTGCTCGATCATATCAGTGAATTTCATTTGATCGGAACTTCCGTTTTCGGTTACAGTATGGGAGGATATGCTGCACTATGGCTGGAAAAAAACAAAACCGGTTGCTTTTCATCCATCATGACTTTAGGAACTAAATTTAACTGGAATACGGAGCTTGCTGAAAAAGAGTCTAAACTCATCCACCCGGATATTCTCGAAAGCAAGTCGCCACATTTCATCGATACATTAAAGAAACGCCATTCCCCTAACGATTGGAAAAAAATATCGACGGAAACTTCACATCTCCTCCTGCATCTGGGCAAGCATCCCCTCCTCCATTCCGACTTTGAAAATATAGATTGTCCGGTGCGACTAGCGGTAGGTGACAGAGATATGATGGTTGATCTTGAAGAAACTGCAAATGTATATTCCTCCTTACCCAATGCTTCCCTTCTGGTGATGCCGGAAACACCACATCTACTTGAAAAAGTAAATCACAACTACCTCGCAGAAGAAATTATCAGATTCAATTCGAAATATGGCGTTCAATCAAAAGGTATTTGAAAAAATAAAGAAAGACCTGGAGCCCTACAAGGCCAAACTGGTTGCAGTATCAAAGAAAAAACCGGCATCAGATATTCTGGAAGCTATTCAGGCGGGGCAATTTAATTTCGGTGAAAATTATGTGCAGGAACTTTGTGATAAAAGAGAAGAAGTAAAATCCAAAGGACGATGGCATTTTATCGGACATCTTCAAAGTAATAAAGTAAAAAATATTGCACCTTTTATTCACCTCATTCAAAGTGTGGACAGTGTTAAATTATTAAATGAAATCAACAAAGAAGCCCGCAAATCAGATCGCATCATCGATTGCCTCCTGCAGGTACATATCGCAGCTGAAGAAACAAAATTTGGTTTCAATGAACAGGAAGCCGAAGCCTTAATGCTCTATCCGGAGTTAAGTGAAATGGAAAATATTCGCATTCGTGGATTAATGGGAATGGCTTCCCTAACAAACGATGAAGAGCAGATAAAAAAAGAGTTTACAAGTCTGCATTATTTATTCACCAATTGCCGCTTGATGTCCATGGATCCCGAAGGCTTTGATACCTTGTCGATGGGAATGAGCAGTGATTATAAAATTGCTTTGGATTGCGGAAGTAATATGATCAGGATTGGCAGTATGTTGTTTGGGGAGAGGGATGTACGTTGATCCACTTTGATATAGGTTGATATACTTTGGGATATGTTGACATTTGTTGGGAAATGTTGATATAAATTGGGATATGTTGTTAGATGTTTAAAAATAGATGTCGTGCATTTGCCGTTTAGTTGCGGTAGCGATGAAATGGAGTTGAGGTGGAGTTGAACTGGAGATCAGGTGGAGATGTGGTAGATTCGCGGGTGAGATGCGGTAAATATGCTTTGAAAATGCGACAGATATCACGGAAAGAACCCTGAAGGGGTTGAATATCAAAAACCTCAATCAAAAAATAAATCCTCATGAACACTCAACGTCCATCAACACACCTCTAAGGTCCCATACTAGCGTAAATAGTCTCAGAACTTAAAACTAATTTTACAAGATTAATTAAATACTATGTCAACATTCAGTCTTGCTATACATGGAGGCGCGGGAACAATAACAAGGAATTCACTCACTGCTGAAAAGGAACAACACTACCGTGATGCACTGTTGGAAGCGTTGGTTGCAGGTGAATCAATACTGAAATCAGGAGGTTCGGCGCTGGATGCTGTGATGCAGGCCGTGATGAGTTTAGAAGATTGTCCGTTGTTCAATGCAGGGCGCGGATCTGTTTTTACAGCAACAGGTCAACACGAGATGGATGCATCGATTATGCGGGGAGATACTTTAGATGCAGGTGCAGTAGCAGGTGTAAAAGGAATTAAGAATCCGGTAGTATTAGCCCGTGCCGTAATGGAGCAATCAGAACATGTGATGCTTTCCGGTTTGGGAGCTGAAACCTTTGCGAAAGAAACAGGAATTACATTTGAATCGGAAAAATATTTCTATACCGAACAACGGTTTCAGCAATTACAGGAAGCCATTCGGGGAGGAAAAGTTCAACTCGATCATACGCTATCTGAAAATAAAAAATTCGGAACGGTGGGCGCAGTGGCAAAAGATCAGCAGGGAAATCTTGCAGCAGCGACCAGTACCGGTGGAATGACCAATAAAAAATTCAACCGGATTGGAGATAGTCCGATTATCGGTGCCGGAACTTATGCCAATAACAAAACCTGCGCTGTAAGTTGTACAGGACATGGCGAATATTTCATACGTGCCGTAGTCGCTTACGATATCTCCTGCCTGATGGAATACAAAGGTCTTTCACTCGAAGAAGCTTGCCGCATGGTGGTGCAGGATAAGCTGGTAAAAATCGGAGGCGAAGGAGGATTGATTGCCGTTGATTATTCAGGAAATATTTCACTTCCATTTAATTCGGAAGGCATGTACAGAGGGTGGTTGACTGAAAAAGATAGGCCTCAAACCGCCATTTACAAGGAGTAACTAATTGCTGATTTTACACTTTTCCAGGCTCTTAACTCGTCCGGCATTTCTTCTATTGGCCCCACCGCAACTTTTATAATGTTTCCAGGTAATGCCGAAGTAAAAATCCGCTCCATAGGTATCTGTAACCCCGAGCAGGGAACTGACCATGTCACTTCCGATGGTGAATATCCCGTAACGCAAACTCACTCCTACTCTGGGTTTAAAAAATCATAATAAGAAATGGGCAAGGCCACTTCAAATCTTCTCGACTCAAAACGCGGTGTTATTGCAATTTGATTGGATCGGCGTATCGCCAATTTTGAGAGCGGGATTCTTTGTATCACTGAAAAATTCAGAAACAGATGATCATTGAAGGGCAGGTCAAATTGCACACTGGCAGCAGTGGGAAGGAACATCGTGAAATTGCGGCCATCTCTGGTCCCGCGTCGGGTACCATAGAACTCTTCGCTTAACAGGGAATCGGTATTGATTAAACCATGAAATTGAGTAGTGTCTATACCATACCAGTTAGCACTTCTGTTATCAATCCGGAAATTCATTGCGGAAGTAGTGTACTTGATATATCCGACATCTAAAATCGAAAAGCCGATTTTATAATCGTATGGCTTATCTCCTTTTCCCCTGGCACAAGGATCAAAGAACGCGTCATTTCTGTTTTTGTAATACTGTAATCCGGTGGTGAAGGAATAGCCGCTCCCTCTCTTCAGCAAAGGATCATCGGAGCTGTTGCGGTTATTTCCGGGCATGGCATGACCGTAAGTTGCATCCATATTATTAATCACCAATAGGGAATCGTAAGGCACCACATAATCGACATCATTCATCAAAGCATAGAAACCACTCAGTCCGTAATTATAATTTACGGTTAGCCCTACCGTTAGATAGGATTCCGGAGTATTCTTGACTATTGCTGCACCACTCAGCCCTATTTCATGCCAGGAAAGGTAGGCCGCCTTTGCGTTTTTCACAGCATAGTTATTTCCTTGCTGACCGTCAAAATCGAAGCCTTCTTTCAGGTATTTCGCCAAATGATAAGGAATATTTCTTGCACTCAGTTCCGCCCTGGTCGATGCGTGAAAACCCGCAGAAAACTTCTTCCCCACCCAAATAAATGAAGGGTATTTCAGAAATGCCGAGACATAACCAAATTTATCCGGTTTTTCGTGTAACGATCGGTGAGCTTCCCTTCTTCCACGTTTGACCCTTCTATGCTCTTACGGATGATTTTACTATCCGCTTTCAGGTACATGAAATTGTTCAACAGGGCAGCATCCATTGATAGAAAATGAATTTCCCATTGATAAGGGGCACCGGCGATCGAAGCCGGATTTAAATCCATACCCATCTGACCGGCATAGTTACTATTCGCCGCACCCCACATTTCCTGAGCAGTAACCTTCCCTGCAAGGAGAGACATGAATGCGAAAGCAAATACAATGAAATTCTTCAACAGCAGTTCTTTTTCATGCTATTTAACGCAAAACAGTCGCTAAAAGTTGCCGGAATGTGCTGAACTGTCACAAAACAGCGCTGAACGAGAAAAATCAGACAAACATCTTACCCGGATTCAAGATGCCGTTCGGATCAAAGAGCTTCTTGATTCCCTTCTGGAGATCCAACTGAGAGGGATTAAAAGGAATATCCATGTAATTTTTCTGCACGTATCCGATGCCATGTTCACCGGAAATGGTACCCTTTAACCGGACACATAATTCAAAAATCTCCCTGATGCCCAATGGAACTTTTTCATTCCAGTCGGTCTCAGACATATCACCACGGATAATATTCACATGCAAATTTCCATCTCCGGCATGACCATAGCAAACGGAGTTAAATCCATATTTACGACCGATATCTTTCACGCCTTTCAACAGGACAGGCAACTCGGCACGTGGGACAACGGTATCCTCTTCCTTATAGACTGAATGCGATTTCACGGCTTCACCTACAGCCCGACGCATCCTCCAGAGATCGCTTTTCTGCTGCGCTGTGTCTGCGAACATCACTTCATCGCAGTCGTAAGCATACATGATCTCTGTGATACGCTCACAATCTTTAAACAAAGCATCTATATCATGACCATCCACTTCAATCAGGAGATGCGCCTTATGTTCCTCTTTAACCGGAATTTTCACATCCACAAACTTCAATACAAAGTCAATCGCGTCTCTCTCCATGAACTCCATAGCACTGGGTGTAAAACCGGCACGAAAGACCGCAGAAACCGCCTCACAAGCCTTCTCGGGCGAGAAAAAAGGAATCAGCATCAATAAATTTTGTGTAGGCAGAGGAATCAGACGAAAAACGATCTTTGTAATGATGCCCAGGGTTCCTTCACTCCCCACAATCAACTGCGTCAGATTATAACCGGTTGAATTTTTCAACACATTCGCGCCGGTCCAGATAATTTCGCCGGTCGGTAATACCACTTCGCAATTGAGCACATAATCCTTCGTCGTGCCATACTTCACTGCTTTTGGTCCTCCGGCATTCTCGGCGAGGTTTCCTCCCAAAAAACAACTCCCTCTGCTGGCCGGATCAGGAGGATAAAAGAGACCTTTTGCTTCCACCGCATCTCTGAAAATCTGATTGATCACCCCCGGTTCGACTGTAGCCTGAAGATTTCTTTCGTCAATTTCAATAATTTTATTCAGTCGTTCAGTAGAGAGAACAATTCCGCCGAAAACAGGCAGGGCTCCACCACTGAGTCCGGTACCGGCACCGCGGGGAGTTACCGGGATTTTCTCCCGATTGGCCAGCTTTAAAATCGCAGAAATCTCATCCGCATTGGCGGGTTTTACGACGACCGCAGGAACGAAATGAAAATCCTCGGTTTCATCACTACCATAAACTTCCTTATCCTCTGTTTTAAACAGCACATTGCCTTCTCCACAAATTTGATTCAACTCCACCAATTGTACTTTGCTTAGCGCATCGGAATACTTTATCATGGCACAAAATTACCAATCAAAAACGGGCGGGCTTTATTCGTTGCAAAAAAATATTCACAATTTTAATTGGCATGTCATCCTTTAATACACCAATTGATTTACCTCTCATAAATCAATAATGAGATGGAGTCTAAAAAGCTACAAAACAGACCGCTTTACTTCTTTGCCCGTATATTGCTGATTTGCCATACGTTATAAAATAATATGTAAGAATTGGCACTATCTAAGCAGAAAAAAAATTCCCTATCTAACTTCAAGTACTCTCAATTTTTCCTAATGATAAATATTAATGCTAAATTTAGTCTCGTAAACTTTATATAAAAATGAGAAGCCTCTTCCTTATTTTATTTTTCTCGGTCCACTTTACACAGGCGCTGGCACAACTTGACACATTACTCATTCCCAATATTCCCAATCTTACATCTAATGATCTCAGAAGAAAGACAGACATGATCGTCAGATCGGGGGATGATATTTGGATTGGCTTACTTCAAAAAGGTATCATCCGCTATCAAAACGGGAACTGGTCAAGAATATTTGCAGGTGATAGTCTTGTTGATATTGCAGATGATACCATTCAAAAACTACACAAAGACCCGCAAGGAAATATTTGGATCGGACATCGACTCGGTCTTTCAAAATTTGACGGCACGAACTGGAGCCAATTTCCTTTCGATAGTCTGAGTGGTTTTCCGAGTCAATTCATTTATGATTTCGCAAGTTATACTAATTATTTATTGGTAGCAGGAAATAAAGGACTCTATTCACTCGACTTATCCAACTCCACCTGGAGTTCCTATAAAAAATCGAACTCCGGCTTGCTCTGTGATACCATCAGAGCGATAGACATTTCTCCATCAGGAGAATTTTGGGTGGGAACAGATAGTGGGGTATGTGTGATTTCCAATGGTGTTTCGACAAACTATAGTTCACGAGATATGGGGATCCCTTCTTCCTCCATCGTAGATGTCAAGATGAGTAGTGCTGACACCTTGATCATTGCCAAAGGTCGAGGAATATATTCCTTTCATTTCGGAAAAATCACTTCCATTGATTCTTTATTGCATGGTGTACAGGCTACCGACTTTTGTTCAACGCCATTATATCAATTATATATGGACAATATTTATTATTACTGATCCTGATAATTTGATTGAACAATCCATATGATTACCTTTTAGGAGACACGACCCATTACTACCTTTATTCAAGAGAATATTCTTTAAACTATAATTTTCCATCTTCACAAATTCTATATCAATTTAATCAAACTCTCTAGACAAATGTCTCCACTCATTTGGGAACCACCTTTTGATATCTTCAAAATTGTTTTTACCCTATATTTTCAATGACACACTTTTTATGGCATCCTTAGATTTTTCAATTAATTATTCCATTATCAAACACCCTTTACATCCTTCTCACTTTAAACCTTTTGACTTACCGGATACTGAATTCATAGGCACTAGCAATTCGAAAGAAGTAATTCGCGAATCACATGTTGCTACTCCCAGAAATGCTTTTTTGCATGCCAACAAAATACGTGCACAATTATCAAACCGTGGTGATTTGCATTGGGATCCAATTGCCCAAAAACCCGGTTATGAAATCAATCCCGGAAGAAAAATAATTTCTACTTACTGCTCCGCATTATGGCTGGGCGGATATGATCAAAACGGACAATTATATACTGCAGCGCAGACTTATCGTCAATCGGGAGATGATTTTTGGCCGGGTCCATTAAATTTAAATGGCAGTGCTGACTCTGCATCTTTTAGTCAGTTTGATTCTATTTGGATCGCCGGAAGAAGTGATGTGGATGAATTCCGATATCAATATGGAATAGGAAATGTCAGCAATGGAACATATCCTGTTTCAAATTTTATTTTAAATTGGCCGGCAACATCGAACGACCCTTTGATCCCCCAAACACTGGCTCCTTTTGTTGATTTTAATTCAGATGGCGTTTACAATCCATATGACGGAGATTATCCGGATGTAAAAGGTGACCAAATGGCATGGTGGATTTTTAACGATAAATTCAATACTAAAACTGCAACGAATTCTTTACCTATGGGGGTCGAGATAAATGCTTCCGCCTATGCTATAAATTGTAATGCCAACCTTCCCATACTGGATTACACAACTTTTTATCACTATGAAATCCATAATCGTTCCACTAATAATTACATCATTGATGAAACAAACGAAACATTAGGTTTAAGCACTGCCGTTTTTTTTGAAGGTGGGCCAGGAATTCCATTAGACCCTCCACAATTGATGGAAGACTATTATAATTTTATGAATGCTATCTTACGAAACGGTAGCCCTTTGTGGTATGGAGGATCCGGATACGGGAATGGTAGCGGTGCCACGACTCTTCCTTGCAAATACATGTTTCCGGGCACCAGTGATTATAACTTCACTACGCCATGGACAATGGCCACAGCAGGTATTCAACCCACAGATGTCCGAGGTGTAGGTTCATCCGGCCCCTTTCTTTTACCGGCAGGATCAAAAGTGACTTTTGATGTTGCCTATGTTACCGGTCCAAATGACTCTTCCCAAAACCGACTGGTACTTGAAGAGATAAATCAACTCTTTCGATCAGGTCAATTGACTACATGGAGAGGTGCTATTCCTCCTATATCCGGCGCCCAAACCATTAACTCTTCCACACTGAGTGCAACATATACAATCTCTTTACCGAATGACACCTCTTTTCATTATTTATGGACGGTAACCAACGGAATTATTTTAAACGGACAAGGCAGTAATGCTATTCAGGTATTTTGGGGTTCATTGGGAACAGGAGAAGTAAGTTTAGAAGTGCTGGAAAATGGAAATCCCTGTAAAGGAAGTAACAAAATTTCTGTTCAAATCAACAGCCCGATGAATAGTGATACGGTTAAAGAATGTTCCATTCGCATCTATCCAAACCCTGTGCGTTCGGTACTGAATCTGGAAACAGCAAGAGAGGTGATCGACAATGTCCGTATATATTCGCTGGAGGGCAAATTAATTAGTCAGGAATCCTGGACCGGAGAAATTAACACACAATTTCTCAGTCCGGGTGTATACATCGTTGAATTACAAAGTACCTGCAGCCGGAAACTTTTAAGAAAAGTATTTATTAAACAACGAAATTGACACTCTTCTTCAAAATAATTAGGATGTAGAAAATTAACGTATCAATGTAATATTCCCTTTCATCTCCACAGGCTTATCCAAGTAATCCTTGTAACCTGCAACAAAAAAATAAGTGCCTTCAGGAACCGGAACTTCCTCCTGATTTTTTCCATTCCACTTTGGCTCCTGACCGGTTATCAGGCGAATCAATTCTCCCCAACGGTTGTAAATATTCAATACCCCAAAACGTGCTGAAGGATAATTAATATAGAAATCATCATTAACCCCATCGCCATTCGGTGAAAAAACATTTGGTACAGAATAACTGCAATCAATAAACCGAACACTTACCGTATCTCTGAATTTACAACCGGGACCATAGGTAACGGTAACAGAAACGGTATCCGATTCATTCAAATAAACTGTCGGACCAAAAGTACCATTGCTCCATTGATAAAACGATGTACCCGGCACATGAATCGAAAAGCTCACTTCTTCTCCTATACACGCTATTTTATCTGCTCCGGCTGAAGCTTCCGGATACAGATAAATCACCATCTCCCTTTTAAGGGTGTCGACACAACCTTCTGTAGTAGTTCCTACACTATAATACAGGCCTGTGTCAACAGCAGCTACTCCGGGAAAAAGTAAACTATCTGCTATGATTTGTTGTCCGGAAGGTAAAATCCAATACATAGTCGAAAATTGATTTGGATCTACGTAGAGAAAAGAAGAATCACCTTCGCATATATTTGCATTCCCCACTATTTGACTCAAGGGCTTTTGTTCAGGATTAATATTAAAAAAATAACTGGCACTGCAACCAAAAGAATCGGTAACTATCAGTTCGATTTGACCGGTATAGAAATCATTACTCAAGGAATAATTAAGCAAAGTATCCTGTATGGAAATAGCAGGACCAAGATTCCATGTATAGATGTAGTCCGGATTCACGTAAGATAAATTCGCAATCACGGTATCATACCAGCAATCAGGTTGAACAACATTCACCTGGGGCATCAACGTTAAAGGAGCTGTGGACGTTTGTAATGTATCACTATAACCAAGGCAACCATTTGTATCAAGAGCAGAATAAAAATAATAGCCGGGACTCGTAACATACAAAACAGAATCAAAGGAAAATCCATTGACCCAATTGGGAGATATGGCCTGTGAATCCACTACTAAAATTATGGAATCACCCTGACAAACATAGCTATTGCTGGCATTCACATTAAAGACAGGGTTGTTCAGAATAGTCACATTCACCATCGCCACAGGACCAGTACATCGAAAATTAGAAAGTTGTACTGCATACACTCCGGCATCAGCACTATCACAATCCGGTAGAGTTATTTGTAAAGTATTAGCAGTTGATCCCGGCAAGGTCCATTGATACGATGCACCATTTATCAATGAAGTAGAAAGCACCAGCACATCTCCATTACATAGTACAGTATCACCTGTTATCAACGGCAACAATGAAACCGGATCTACCAGAACATTCGCAGGTGTGAAAGGACTGTAACAACTACCATCAAATGTGGCAGCATAAAAGACTTGATTATTTAATATTATTCCTGTAGTAAACATCAATCCACTATCAAGAGGAACCGACGATGTGGTCTGCTGGAACCAGTACACCGCTGTGGGTGCATTCGCCGACAAAACTGCAACATCTCCACTGCAAACTGTATCATCGAGGGTAATAGGGCCGGGAGGACGAGTCAAGGTATCAATACGAATTGAATCTACAGATGGACACCCGTATGAATCCAACATATTTAAAATGAAAATTCCGGCTGAATTCACAGGAAGCTGCGCAGTGGTTTGTCCGCCCGGCATCCATGAATACCCATTCATACCCTGAGGACCCACTAACAGTACAACATCACCGGGACAAATCGTATCATTCCCTTGAATTTGTATTTCATAATTATCAGGTGCCTGAATGACATTAATAGACAATGATGTTGTAATACCACAGGAAACAACCTGACACATATAGGTGCCCGGTTGAGTCACTGTTTGTAACAAAGAGCTTCCATTCAACGGAGGCGCCCATGAAATCAATGATCCGGCATTGGTAAATATTTCCAGCTGTACTGAATCATCCTTACACAGGACAGGTGCAGGACGCGCAGTAATAAAAGGTGTTGAATAACCAAATACTTCAAAAGGAGCAGAAGACAAAAGACATCCTTCGGTATTTTCAAAGGTATAATAATATAAACCCGGTGTTGAAGTCCAAAGTGAATCATTGGTAGAAAGAGGAGTTCCGGAAGGCCCAAACCAAATATAAGAAAATCCGGAATCAGCCACCAGAAGAACAGAATCACCCGGGCAAATTAACCCGGAAGCCGGAAATGCAGTTATTTCGGGAACCGCTGTAAGTGGTAAAACAAAAATTGCTGTATACTCCTTACTACAGCCGGTGACACTATCTGTCCTAATATATTCCGCGATATATGTTCCCGGCATATTCACTCGAATAGTATCTGCATTTGCATTGCTTTGAACTACTCCTGCATTATTAAAAGTATACGGACGCGAAGGCTGTACGATCAATGTAATGGTATCTCCGGGGCAAATACTTGTCGGTCCGGAAATCGATGCATCAGGAGGCGGTGGAAGATCCAGTATTACATAAAAGTCACGTGTGATAGAAAATAAATTAGCGCCTCCTATCGGATTAATAATATCTGCGGTAACGGAAGCATTTCCCGTTCCTGTGCCTTTGAAAAAATTCCGATGTATCATAAATGTATAGACCGCCCCACTATCAGAAAACACAACCGGTCCGTTCATAGACCAGCTTACAAAAGCAGGAAGCATCGGTTGCGGCAATCCATTCATCCAGGAAACAGAATCTACCAATCTCATTACAAAATATTCATCAGGACAAAATCTGACTGTGTCGATCGCTTCTATTGCAGGGTCTTCAAAAACTAGCATCGGATAATAATTCTGAGGAATGCAGGTCGTGCTGGCAGTATCGTAAATAATAACTTCAAAACAGGTTTGCTTGGGACATAAACCACCGGGTGCAGCAATCACACAAGTATATACGCCGGCAACACCAAGTTGTATCGTATCGCTTGTGAAGTTACCGAAAGGTGTTTGCCATGTTACTGTATAACCGGGAGGATTATTATTGCAATAAATGAAAGCCTGGGTATTCGCGAGATACAATACCTTTTCATCACAATACACCACAGGTATTGCAGCAAAGATCTGCGCATTGATACAGGCGGCTGTAGGAACAGGCGGGATGGGTGTAATTTCCACATACACTGAATCTCTGTAAGACCTCCACCCATCTACTGTGGTCAATTGACATGAATACCAACCTGAGCTTGCAATGGTCAACGTATCATTTGTACTATTATCAGACCACAAATAGTTATACGCAGGACCGATCACTCCATCCTGACCTGTATATAACTTCCAGTAAATCTTTGCTGTTCCACAATCCACCAAGGTATCTGAGGTCAAATCAAACTCCGGTTGCAATGAATCACGCTGACAGGGAACACTACCCGACCGGTCGAAATAATCATAGGTGCTCCTTGAAGTCAGGAACGGACGACAAACAAATACTTCACGAAATCCATTGGAGTATACAGAAATATAATTCCTGTAATTTCCATCATTACAATACAAGGAGGGTTGTGATGGCCCAGCAAATGATGAATCGTGATTCGTTGCGTTAAATAAAAAAGTTCCATCGGCAGGAATGTTAAAATTACTGCTATAGCTGCCACATAAAATAGGTTCACCGGCGATAGTTGTTGTGAGATTGCTGACTACATCATCCCCCGGTCCACCGATATGTTCATATTCCTCGAGGGCCAATTGATTGCTGAATCCGGCATAATAAACATCACGAAAGCCGGCAGTATTGAAGACACCATTTCCGGTTAATACCGAAAATTCACTTAGTACTTTTCTAAAGTTACCACAGGCCCATATTTTTCCTGATTGGTTGAAGTGGGCACCCTGCAGACTCATAAAATTATCTGATCCTATGTCTCTGGAAGATATGGGGTTCCAAAATTATCAAGAAGTAAAAGAAAACATTTATTGGGATAAGTGGAAGTCATTCCACTCATTGTGGCACCATTATAATAAAACTGACCTTGATATTCACCGGAGACCAGCACAGTTCCATTCCTGAAATCAATTTCTCTTTGAGTAACCTGCAGAGCAATCATGGGTTTGAACCACATTTCACTTCCTGAAGAACTGAATTTTGCCAGGAAGGAAAAGTTAAAGCCTGCAAAAGAATGGACCGCATCTAATGTCAACGTATCAGAAAACTGACCACCCGCAAATACTTCTGAATTTTGCCCAAAACTCACACTGGTCACCCGGTCATCATAACCTGAAAAACCATGTTTTGACCAAATAACATTCCCTGTTGAATTCAGTCGTACCAGGAAGAGATCATACCCCTGCTCTCCGGTGATGGAATTACTCACACTCGTGTAACTCATTGCGCCAAAGGAAGAAGTCCCCCGAAACTGACCTCCCACAATCACATTACCGGAATTATCTGTATCCAATGTAAAGGCCAGATCATTACCCGGACCTCCAAACTGCTGTACCCATATCAGATTTCCCAATGGATCCAGCTTTAATACAAAAACATCTTGCGTGGTATCTGCAGTTATTAAACTTTGGTTTCCAAATACAGCAGTCCCGCTAAATACTCCTGTAACATAAGCGTTCCCGGTTTGATCCAGACTTATCGAATACGCCCTGTCAAAAAAAGGTCCACCGGCTGTGAATACCCAATCATAATTTCCCGATGCATCCTGATGGGCGATAAACAGATCAGCAGAACCTGTACTCGATCTGGAAATAGTCCCAAAGGTGGCTGTATTATTAAAATATCCGCAGGTAAATACTTCTCCGTTGGATGTTGATGCAATATCATATGCTTCATCATTCGCCATTCCGCCGGCACTGATTAAATATCCGGGCTGAGCAATTAATAAAGTAGAGAAAAACAGGAGTACAAAGAGCACAGCTCGTTTTAATAAAACCTTGATAAAAAAACCCATTTGCACAATTATTACACCATTAAAACAAACACTTTTGAACTAAAATCCCTCCAACTCTTTCCTACTTACATCCAAATATATAGTAAATTTTACTAGTAATTAAAATTAATCTGGCTTTGGGGACAATTTTACAAGTCCACCACATAAATATATTAAAATTTGCAGTTGAACAGCATTACATCTTCAAAGTAGAATTACCACTATGAATTTAAATTAAACTTCATGTTATTAAATAAATTCCCAACATTTTTTAACTTTGACCTTCAATAAAAAACCTGATGAAAGAAGAACACGTAAAATGGTTTTCCCCTACCCTTGGACATGAAACAGAGATGTTGATTTTTGGTACGGGAGGAAAGCCGGTGATTATCTTCCCTACCTCGATGGGGACTTACCACCAGAATAAAGACTTTAAACTTATTGACAGTGTGCAATGGTTTGTGGATAACGGACTGGTAAAGATATACTGTCCTGACAGTGTTGATGAACATTCCTTTTACGAGGAGATGATTCATCCGGGTGAGCGGATACGTCGCCATACCGTATATGATCAGTTTATTTTGGATGAGGTGGTGGGAAGAGCCAGCAACGAGAGCGGTCAGCATAAAGTGACGGTGGCCGGCTGTAGTTTTGGAGGCTATCAGGCGATCAATTTCGCGTTCAGACATCCGGATAGAGTGGCCAATGTATTTAGCATGGGTGGCGCCTTTGATATCACCAATCATATGGATGGTTATTATGATGAAAATGTATACTACAATAATCCCGTAGATTTTTTAGGAGGATTACAGGATGAAAACTTATGGAAGATGGGCATTGTGCTGGGTGTTGGAGAACATGATTTTTGTCTCCCGCAGAATAAACGCCTGGCTGAAATCATGTCCAGAAAAGGTATTCCCTACTGGTTAGATGTCCGCCCGGGAATGCCCCACGACTGGCCGGCCTGGCGAGATATGCTGCCGACCTATTTCGGGAGAATGGACTTCTGAAATAGCTGGTCTTTCACTGTTTAGCGAAATCAATCGTTATAAGAAATCGCCGCAGAGTGTTTCATATCAGAGAGTTGATTTCAATCCATCACCTTACGAAAATCAACTTCGGTTGTGAAATACATCAGTAGCGCATCTTTTAAAATTTGCCTGTATTTAGTACCTTCGAAGCGGAAAAATCTCAAATTATTTATCATATGAAACGTATAGGAATCATGCATGGCATGGAACGTAGCTTTCCCGATGCCCTTATTGAAAGGATTAATTCAAAAAAAGAACCCGGTATAGTAGCGGAGCTTGTAAAAATCGACAAATGCATTCAAGGAGAAGCGGTTGACTACCACGTGATTCTGGATCGTATTTCACAGGATGTTCCTTTTTTCAGAGCTTATCTGAAGAACGCCGCTTTGAATGGCACTGCCGTACTGAACAATCCGTTTTGGTGGAGCGCGGATGAGAAGTTTTTTAACAATTGTCTGGCCACTCGCCTTGGTATTCCTGTACCAAAAACTTGCTTATTGCCCTCTAACCAATGGCCGACTGATACCAGCGAAGCCTCGTTTAGAAATCTTGCCATGCCACTCGACTGGCAGGGGATGTTTGAATACACAGGCTTACCTGTTTATATGAAGCCTCATTCAGGCGGTGGCTGGAAAAATGTATTTCAGTTAGACACGCAGGATGGTTTCTTCCAGTCGCATCAAACAACCGGACAGTTGGTGATGTTATTGCAGGAAGAAATTAAATTTGATTCCTACTATAGAATTTACAGCATCGGACAAAAAGACATCCGGATCATGGAGTATGAGCCACGCAATCCGCATCATCTCCGATATGTCCACAATAAGTTCAATGCCGATAAAAAATTGTTAGATACCCTTACTGATTATACCTATCGCCTCAATGAAGCATTGGGTTATGATTTCAACACCGTGGAATTCGCTGTGAGAGATGGCATTCCTTATGCGATTGATTTCTGCAACCCTGCTCCTGATGCTGATATCAACAGCGTAGGACAAGAAAATTTCGACTGGGTAATTGAATCCGCAGCGAACATGTGTATTCGTCGGGCAAAGGCACATCGTGACAATGCAGATAATCTGACCTGGGGAACCTACATGAAAAATGCTACACTTGGTATGGCCACGGGAAATCCTGTTCCAAAATTCGGACATACAAAGGAAATACAAAACGCATAATTCGAATGAAAAGGGTGTAGAATAAAACTGCACCCTTTTCCATTTATACTTAAATCAGAAAAACCATTGAAGTTATAACCGAAATAAAAGCGGTTTAATTTCTACAACACATCCAGTATTTCATTATGACCATGTTCACTTTAGGTATTGAAGAAGAATTCCAAATCATAGATCCTGAAACGCGCGAGTTACGCAGCCATATGCACCAGATCATTGAAGGTGGGAAAACCACACTCAAAGAGCAGGTGAAGGCGGAGATGCATCAAAGTGTGGTAGAAGTCGGCACCAATATCTGCAGAGATGTCGATCAGGCCCGGACAGAAGTGACGTACCTGCGCAGAATGATTGGTGAGATAGCAGCGAAGCAGGGATTGCTCTTTGCGGCCGGTGGTACGCATCCTTTCAGTCGCTGGCAGGATCAGTTGATTACTGACCATCCGCGTTACCATGAGATTGTGGATCAACTTCAGGATACAGCAAGAGGCAACCTGATTTTCGGATTGCATGTGCATGTGGGTATTCCCAGTCGTGAAATAGGGATTCAACTGATGAATCAGGCGCGTTATTTCCTGCCGCATATTTTTGCTTTGTCTGCCAACTCTCCCTTCTGGCTGGGAAGGAACACCGGCTTCAAAGCCTACCGTACTAAAGTCTTCGATAAATTTCCGCGCACCGGTATTCCTGATTATTTCTCGAGCGTAGCGGAGTACGATAGCTATGTCAATCTGCTCATCAAAACAAATTGTATAGATAATGGTAAGAAGATCTGGTGGGATTTACGTCTGCACCCCTTCTTCGAAACCATTGAATTCAGAATTTGCGATGTGCCCATGCGTATTGATGAGACCATTGCATTAGCAGCGTTGATGCAGGCGGTAGTAGCGAAAATTTATAAATTGATGCAACTCAATCTCAGCTTCAGAAATTATGGAAGAGCGCTCATCAACGAAAACAAATGGAGGGCCGCACGATATGGCATTCATGGAAAGCTGATCGATTTTGGAAAAGAAGCAGAGGTATCTACAAAAGATCTCATTTACGAGTTATTAGACTTTGTCGATGATGTGGTAGATGATTTGGGTAGCCGCCATGAATTGCGCTATATCGAAAAAATGCTCGAACAGGGAACAGGTGCTGACAGACAATTAGCCATCTATGAGAAAACAGGTGATCTGAAAGATGTTGTCGATTATATGGTGAGTGAAACCAACTTCGGCTTATAAACGTATAAATGGAATTCTATAATACTCTTCAGAAGTGCATGGAAAACCATACGATACGTGTAGCCATACTAGACCTGTATAACAACGAGCCCAATGAGGGGATGAGAGGGATTCAGTCTATCCTGAACCGCCATCACTATCCTGCTCCATACACTATCCATTGGGAACGTTTTGATGTACGCTTTAAAGAAGAAATTCCGGATACCTCTTTTGATATCTACATCAGCAGCGGAGGTCCCGGAAGTCCCTTAGAAGAACCGGGCGCACATTGGGAGAAAGAATACTTCGGACTAATAGATGCTCTCCTCGCGCACAACAAAAGAGGTGATGGCTCCCCAAAATTTGTTTTTTTTATCTGTCACTCTTTTCAGTTGATGTGTCGCCATCTGGAACTTGCTGATATCACCAAACGGCATTCCACAGCCTTTGGTATTTTCCCGATGCATAAGATGGATTCAGGTCTACACGAAACCTGTTTCAATGAATTGCCTGATCCCTTTTATGCAGTGGACAGCCGCGACTGGCAAGTAGTACAACCGGACATGAAAGCCATGGAAAAATTTGGAGCCCAAGTATTGGCTATCGAAAAGGAGAGACCACATGTTCCCTATGAAAGGGCTGTGATGGGTATCCGCTTTACTCCCGAAATGATGGGCATGCAGTTTCATCCGGAAGCAGATCCATTGGGTATGTTGCATTATTTACTCCGCAGTGACAAAAAGGAAATTGTTATTAAACATCATGGTCAGGAGAAGTACGATGAAATGTTACTTCAACTGAATGATCCCGATAAAATCAACTTGACACAGGCAAGTTTAATTCCCTCTTTCCTGAATCAGGCTTTCAATGGTATAGTACACGAAATCACAATTAAAATCTGAACTTGGTTTTTTTTGAAGGTTTTTTTGATTCAATATTTAAATAGTATTCAAATTAAAAGTATTCGTTTCATTTCATTCTGAAATCGATTTTTTTTAAAATAAAAATTCCTGATCTGCATTTCCACGACATCCTTTCGACTACTTTTATCCCATGGCAGGGAAATCAAAATTCTATGTTGTTTGGGAGGGAAGAAGGCCCGGAGTTTATTCAACCTGGATGAATGCCGTAGAAACATCGAGGGTTATCCCAATGCAAAATATAAATCCTACCTGTCGAAGAAAGAAGCTGAAACTGCATATGCAGATCATCCTTCCAAACATATTTACAAAAAGGATAAAGAGCCGGGTGCTGCGAGTGTCTCTACGCGAAAAGCCGGTGTTGGTCAACCGCGACCCGATGCAGTTTGTGTAGATGCTGCCTGTAGTGGCAATCCGGGATTGATGGAATACCGTGGGGTAGATTATCAATCCAAAGAGGAAATCTTTCATATGGGTCCGCTGGATCATGGAACCAATAATGTTGGTGAGTTTTTAGCGATCGTACATGCCCTGGCGTTTTTAAAACAACAACAATTGCCCACTAAAATTATTTACTCCGATTCTAAAATCGCCATAGGCTGGATAAAGAAGAAAAAATGCGGAACTAAACTCGAGCAGAACCGACGCAACGGTAAACTCTTCGATCTCATCCACCGCGCCGAGCAATGGCTTCTAAACAACTCCTACCATAATCCGATATTAAAATGGGAAACGGAAGTCTGGGGAGAGATCCCTGCGGATTTTGGAAGGAAGTGAATGAGCCTGCAATCACAACGCTTCTATTTTCTACAAAATTATCTTTAATAAACATCACACTTTTGTCGGAAATTGAAAAGTGCCCGTATACAAAATCAAACCCTATTTTACAGTAATTTAAAAATATGACACGAAGCAGATTTTTCTATAAATTTGCCTTTTAGAATTCATCCTCTTCTCCCCATATGAAATATACTCCCAAAGCCCCTGCCCTGCTCTTACTTGAAGATGGAACTGTTTTCCATGGAAAATCTGCCGGTTATCCGGGGATGGCTACAGGAGAGCTTTGTTTTAATACCGGGATGACAGGGTATCAGGAGATTTTCACCGACCCCTCCTATACCGGACAGTTAATGGTCATGGCGAGTGTGCATATCGGGAATTATGGAATTCGATTAGAAGAATCTGAATCCGCAAAAATCCGCATTTCAGGCATGATTTGCAGAAATCTGAGTCCCATCGCTTCCCGAAAAGAGAGTGATATGCCGATACAGGACTTTTTAAAGGAAAATAAACTCGTTACCATTACTGATGTGGATACGCGAGCCATCGTTCGTCATATTCGCAGTAAAGGTGCCATGAATGCCATCATCAGTACCGACAATCAGGACATCGAATTTCTGAAGAAAGAACTTGCTAAAGTTCCTTCGATGGAGGGTCTGGAATTGTCTTCTGCCGTTTCTTCCGATAAAGCCTGGGATTTTAATGCATCAGGAGAACTAAAAGTAGCGTTGCTGGATGGAGGTTTCAAGTTTAATATTGCACGTTGTCTGGCCGACCGAGGGTGTCATGTTCGCATCTTCCCGTACAATGCGAGTTTTAGTGAAATGCAGCAATGGCAGCCGGACGGATATATGCTGTCTAACGGTCCCGGAGATCCGTCAGCGATGCCGGAAATCGTAAACACTGTAAAACAGATTTTGGAGGCATCAGTGCCTTTGTTTGGTATTTGTTTGGGACATCAGTTACTCGCTGAAGCCTGTGGGATGAGAACCTATAAAATGCACCATGGTCATAGAGGTATCAATCATCCGGTGAAAAATTTAGTGAAGGGTAGCAGTGAAATCACTTCACAAAATCACGGTTTTGCGGTGCTGCAGGAAGATATCGAAAATGCGGAAGATCTCGAGATTACACATGTCAATCTGAACGATCATACCATAGAGGGCATTCGCGTGAAATCGAAACCGGCCTTTTCTGTACAGTATCATCCGGAGGCTGCACCGGGTCCACACGATTCGGCCTATCTTTTTGATGAATTTGTCAGCATGATAAAAAAAAACGTTAGTGTTAAAGCAGTCAGTATCTGATTGGACTACCGGGTCAACTGTACCATATACTATCATCCCCGTAAAGCAAATGATGCGCGCATTTCATTTGTTACAATAAAGTGATTACTGTCAGTGATATTGATTCTTCCCTCACAGAAGTTCACCGGTTATCCTCTCATTCGATTCTTTACTACATTTGACCATATGAAATTGTGGATCCTTCCCTGTTTATTCTTATTCTGTCTGACAGCTTCCGGCGACCCATCTCCCTCCTATTTTCAACAGGAAGTAAATTACAAAATCAATGTGCGGCTCAATGATAAGAAACAGAGTCTGCATGCCGACATTGAAATTGAATACATCAACCGT
Organism: Bacteroidota bacterium; assembly: GCA_016713925.1. NCBI lineage: Bacteria > Pseudomonadati > Bacteroidota > Bacteroidota bacterium. Next base: position 109,139 of record JADJOH010000006.1, on the reverse strand, counting down.
TCCTCCGATACCCTTAACGAACTGTTTTTTCATCTTTGGCCCAACGCCTACAAGAATAGAAATTCTGCATTGTGCAAACAACTACTGGAAAGTGGAGATGCTACCCTTTACTTTGCTGATGAAAAGGAAAGAGGGTTTATCGATTCGTTGCAATTCACTGCCGATGATGAAATAATAAGCTGGAAACCGGACCAGGTGCATGAGGATATCTGCCTGCTGCAACTAAAGAAACCCTTGCTCCCCGGGAATAAAGTCATCATCCGCACACCCTTCTATGTAAAACTCCCCTCCGCTTCGTTTTCCAGATTGGGTCATCTTGGACAAGCCTATGCCATTACACAATGGTATCCCAAGCCGGCGGTATATGATAATCAGGGATGGCATGCGATGCCCTACCTTACGCTCGGAGAATTTTATTCAGAGTATGGAAGTTTTGAGGTGAACATCACCTTGCCGAAAAATTATGTTGTTGGAGCCACGGGCGATTTACAAACGCCTTCCGAAATTGAATGGATGAACAATAAATCGAAGGAGCAGGTTATTTCATCAACAGATAAAAGATTTCCTCCTTCTGATCCGCAATTCAAAACCATTCAATTCAAACAAAAAAATGTTCATGATTTTGCCTGGTTTGCCGATAAGCGATTTCATGTGCAGAAGAGTGAAGTAAAACTACCTAACAGTGATCGCACGGTCAATACATGGGCTTTATATACCAATTCCGAACCGGAGATCTGGACCAAAGCCACCGACTATATCAATTTCGCGATTTACCAGTATTCGAAATGGCTAGGAGACTATCCCTACAATCAATGTACTGTTGTAGATGGTACTATAGCAGCAGGGGCGGGAATGGAATACCCGAATATTACGATTGTCGGTAAATCCGGAGTAAAAGAAATACTGGAAACGGTTATCATACACGAAGTAGGACATAATTGGTTTTATGGAATTTTAGGATCCAATGAACGGATTTATCCCTGGATGGATGAAGGCATCAACTCGTATTATGAAAGCCGGTCCATCATGGAAAAATATCCGCATGATCTTTTTGGCAATGTCAACGAATTGAGCAGTCTCAACTTTCTCGGTCAACTTACGGGACTGGATAAACTAAATTACAATGCATTTTCATTCTTCGAGTACTTGCTTTCTGCCAGCAGTCATACGGATCAACCCATTTCCAGACCGGCACCTGTTTACACTGATTTGAATTACGCGACTATTGTTTACAAAAAAACGGCTGTTGCATTCCACTATCTCAGCAAATACCTTGGCGATAGTTTATTCGACCGTTGTATGCAAACCTATTATGAGCAATGGAAATTCAAACACCCTCAGCCGGAAGATATCAAAAGTGTTTTTACGAGTGTCAGTGGGAAAAATCTCGATTGGTTTTTTAACGAAATCCTTTTTACCACCAAACAGCAGGATTTCAAATTGACCAAACATGAAAAAAGCAAGGAGGGATTCAAGATTAGCGTGACGGACAAATCCGGCTTATCCGCTCCCTTCTCTCTCTCTACTTTTAAAGATGATAAACCGATAACGGAAACGTGGTATGACCCATCAGCACTCAACAAAGAACTCTTCATTCCATGCAACGATTGTGATCAACTTAAAATTGATGCGTCAGGTGCAAGTCTGGATGTGAATCATAAAAACAATAGTTACCGGAAAAGAATACTCCCGGCTTTTCATCTTCTCCCCAAAGTACATCGTACAGATCGCTCATCACTTTTCATAACACCCATTGCCGGATGGAACAATTACAACGAGTTCCTGCTCGGGACGGTTATTTATAATTCAGTTATACCCTTCAGAAACTTCGAATACTATCTGGCTCCTTTATACGGATTTGGAGATAAAACCATTAATGGAAACGGTCTTGTCAAATACAGTATTTATCCGGAGGGTTCTCCATTTCAAGAAATACGAATGAGTAGCAATTACCGTAAATTCTCTTATTCAGAAGATACTTACAGGGCAGCTTCAGGAAATCTGGAGACGGATCTATTCGCGTATCAACGTTTTTCGCCCTCACTGACTTTTCAATTCCGAAAACCACATCCACGTTCGTCTATTCAGCAGGCGATAAAAGCAGAAGCCGTGCATCTTTGGGAAGAGACTGTAAAATACAATTTAGAGGCGAGTCCGGTCTTTGCTAAAAAGTCAACGCTCTACTCTGATTTCTACCGCTTAAATTATTCATACAAAGACCGACGAGCTGTTGATCCCTGGAACTTCGTTTTGCAAACTGAGGCAAATAAAAATGTTTTTAAAGCGGAAATGGAACTGAATTACCGGATCAGTTATAAAGTAAAAGGAAGAGGTGCGGATATTCGTGTATTCGGAGGATATACTTTTGATGATAAAGTGAATGGAGCAAATGGTTTTTTCCTGAGTGATAGAAATGGAGTACGCGGTTCTAATGATTATGCTTACGACGAATGGTATTTTGGCAGAACAGAAACAGAAGGGTTTCTTTTCCAGCAAATGGCGCTGCGGCAGGGTGCCTTTAAAGTATATACTCCATTCGGAGCGTATAGAAGCTGGATCTTCGCCGTGAATCTTCAAGCTGAATTGCCTATGCCACTTCCTATCCGGTTTTATGCAGATATTGGTACCACAGAGAATCTGAAATCAGATTTGAAAAAGGTGTATGACCTCAATGCTTCCTTCAGCTACAATGCCGGTATTTGTTTTAGTCTCGCCAAAAATGTGATCGATGTGTATTTCCCGTTGCTCCTCTCTGAAGAAATTAAAAAATACCAGGATGCGAATAAAATAAAATACAAAGAACAAATACGATTTGTATTCAATATCGCACGACTCAATCCGTTGAATATTAGAAATCAGTTGCTACGATAACGGAATATTTATCTTTACACATCCTTTAACACTCCTTCATGCAACTTCCGCAAGGCAAAAAAATTTACTTCATCAGCGACTTTCATCTTGGCGTGCCGGACCAACAACGCAGTCTGGAACGTGAAAAGAAAATCGTAAGATGGTTAGAGCAAATCAAAGCAGATGCGGCCATCCTTTACCTGATGGGAGATGTTTTCGATTACTGGTTTGAATATAAGCATGCCGTGCCGAAAGGTTATGTGCGATTACTGGGGAAACTGGCTGAGTTAGCAGATAGGGGAATAGAGATGCATTACTTCACGGGCAACCATGATATGTGGGCTTTTGATTATCTGCCACAAGAAATTGGATTACATCTGCACCGGGAACCCATACAGAAAGAGTACAACCTGAAAAAATTTTATCTCGGGCATGGCGATGGACTTGGTCCCGGAGATCATGGATATAAGTTCATCAAAAAAGTATTTGCGAATCCGGTATCCCAATGGCTCTTTGCACGACTTCATCCCAACGCGGGGATTAGTCTGATGCGTTATTTTTCGCAAAAGAGCAGAATCGCCACCGGCACGGAAGATGATATTTTTTTAGGAGAAGACAAAGAATGGCTTATCATCTACTCTAAAGAAGTTTTGAAAAAAGAACATTTTGATTATTTCATCTTTGGTCACCGGCATTTACCTCTTGATATTAAACTCAATGATAAGAGTCGGTATATCAATCTGGGTGAGTGGATCAATCACTTTATGTATGCAGAATTTGACGGGACAGATGTCCATCTGAGAAAATTTGAAAATTGAAATCAGGGTTTAGATTTTTTATATTGAAAAAGAAAAAATCAAATGAACAGTATTTCTCTTCCGGAATGAAATTACGGTTCCAATTCGTAACTTCCCCACGTTCGCTTTTTAATCGCTTCCTGATGCTCTTCTACAGTGGGAATGTACTCGATTGCTCCGACCGCTTTAGCAGCGTCCCAGGCCTTGCCATTGATCACAAGGGCTTCGTCGTATTTCTTGTCTTTGTATAAAAACCAGCTGTACTTATCCAGCGTCAGGTAATCAGACCATACCGAAGGACTAAAATGAATATTAAAAACATAATAGCGGGTATGCAATTCCATCCATGAAGTTGAAGCGGACAAGAAGAGAGCGGCGAGTAATACGAAAATTCTACCGGGGGAAAGTGCTCCAGGTTCGCGTAATGTCATCAGCAAGGAAAGAATGGAAACGAAGAGCGCAAGTCCCATCAGGATCAGGGTACCTCCCATGAACTTCACTTCTGAAAGGAAAAATATCAACCAACTTACCGTAGCGAGACCTAACCACCCTGCATTGCGAATTCTACCGGGTTTACCATTAATTAACTTCATCACATAAAAAATCATCATTGCTGACAGACCGATAGCCATTACAATAGTATGCCAGGGAAGATGCAGCATCTTCATCAGCAAGCCCACGAGAAATACGAGAAAGAATAATAATTCCAGCATTATGTTAAATTTTAAAGAATAAAGATAGTATTTTCATCATTTGCACCTTTCCAATTACAGAAATTTTTACGTTTTCTGCTTCTTCTTTTTCGCCGCGGGGAACAATACATTGTTTAATATTAAACGATATCCCGGTGAATTGGGATGCAGATTTAAGTCAGTTGGCGGATCACCTACCATATGTTGATAATCTTCAGGGTCATGTCCACCGTAAAATGTCCAGGTTCCTTTTCCCGTCTCTCCATGAATATAGCGCGCCTCATTTGCGGCCTTATTCTCTCCCATCACCAGGACTTCAGGTTTGATCAGATCCTTCTTGAATGAAGTGGTTTGGCCCATGAATCCTTTCATTTTTCGGAATTTTTCGCTGGGTTGTCATATCGATATCAGAAAATTCGTATTCCATCGGGTTTACACTTAATTTGAAATCCCTGAAGGCAACGGTTTTGGAAAAATCCAGCTTCGAATTATAGTTTGAAGTGGTACCATCACCATCATACATTTTTCACAAATATCAATTCCCTCTACTGCTAATGAGATATCATAACTGTCCGTTCCCGAACACATCGAGAACATAAAACCTCCACCTGCTGTGAATTCTTTAATCCGTCGGGCTACTGCACCTTTCATCTGGGAAACTTTTTCAAAACCGAGTTTCCTGGCCATGGTTTCATCGGTTCTTACCTGCTCCTGATACCAGGCTGCCGTATGGTACATCGCATAAAACTTACCGTATTGTCCGGTAAAATCCTCATGGTGCAAATGCAGCCAGTCATACAGCGGAAGTTTGCCGGTGATTACTTCTTCATCATAAATGATATCGTACGGAATTTCAGCATAGGTTAAGACTAAGGTTACTGCATCGTCCCAGGGTAATTTATCCTTTGGTGAATAGACAGCCATCTTTGGAGCCTTTTCCAACTTCACTACATCCATATTGACTTCGGGACGGGAAATTTCTTCTAAAATGTTTACCGCTTGTCCATCGGCAATGACAGAATAACTTACTCCACGAATAGTGCATTCTTTTTCCAGTGCGGGTAAGTGTTTAAACAGAAAACTTCCGCCTCTGTAATTGAGGAGCCATTCCACTTCCAAATTATTGGTGAGAATCCAATAAGCAACTCCATAGGCTTTCAGATGATTTTTCTGACTGTCATCCATCGGCACAAGAATATAAGCCGCCATAGACGTGCTCATCAATGAACAGATAAGTAAGAAACTGAGAAATATTTTTCTAATCATTCCGGTGCAATAATAGTAAAACGAATTCAGCCTTAAAATGTTGCTGATAAAACCTGAAATTTTCAACATTTATCAACACTTATTCAGAGGAAAAAGCACCTTTTCACCTGGAAAGATGGGATTTTCAATTTAACTACTTTATCAGAATTCGTCCACTAATACGGAGCATCTTCCTCATCGTTCATTCTGGAAGTCCGGGTGATACGGCTGGAATCAATACCCGGATTCGGGAAAACAGGAGATGGCCCTTGTCCGGAATTACTTTCATCCATAAAATCGTACGTCTCGTAGTCGGTGAACTTGGTAAGATGGCCGATAAACTTCAGATTCACGGATTTGAGTGCGCCATTTCTGTTTTTGGCGATAATAATTTCCGCTAAATTGTTGGCAGGCGTATTATCTTCCGTCTCAGTAAGACCGTAATATTCAGGACGATAGATAAACATTACCATATCCGCATCCTGCTCTATCGCACCGGATTCACGAAGATCACTCAACTGTGGTTTCTTGGTTTGGCTTTTTTCCACATTCCGGCTTAACTGTGAAAGTGCAATGATCGGAATATTCAGTTCTTTGGCAATACCTTTCAGCGATCGGGAGATATGGCTGATCTCCTGTTCACGATTTCCGTTCTTATTATCCTGCCCTCCTACCATCAACTGAAGGTAGTCAATGATGATCATTTCAATTTTCTTTTCAGAGGCCAGACGACGACATTTAGCTCTTAATTCAAAGACACTCAACGCAGGCGTATCATCAATATAAATCGGCGCAGTTGTAAGAGGAGCCACCTTCAGGTTCAGTTGCTGCCATTCATGGGCTGCTAATGTTCCCTTTTTCAGTTTTTCTGTATCAATTTCCGTTTCGCTGGCCACCAAACGATTTACCAATTGAATGGATGACATTTCCAGACTAAAAAACGCGACAGGTTTTTGAAAACGGACGGCGGCATTCCTCGCGAGACTCAGTACAAAAGCTGTTTTACCCATACCCGGACGAGCTGCGATAATAATCAGATCACTTTTCTGCCATCCTGCTGTTACTCTATCCAGTTCCGTAAACCCACTGGCAACACCCGTTACACCACTATCCTGTTTCGCGGCGGTTTCCACTTCTTTCAAAGCTTTTGTCACCAGACCTGACATGGATTCATATTTCCGTCGGATATTACTCTCGGCGATACCAAATAAATTTTTCTCTGCCTTATCGAGTAAATCCAGTACGTCGGTGGTATCTTCAAAAGCATCACGAATCGTCTCACTGGAAATGCGGATCAATTCGCGTTGAATAAATTTTTGTAGTACGATGCGCGCATGAAACTCCACATTGGCAGCAGAAGCCACTCTGTTTGTGAGTTGAGTAATATAATAGGCTCCACCTGCGATTTCAAGGTCTCCGCTCTTTCTTAGTTGCTGCGTCACCGTTAGTATATCCACCGGCTGAGTGGAATGAAAAAGTTGTTGAATGGCTGCAAAAATTCTATTATTGGATTCCTTATAAAAAGCTTCCGGTTTTAGAATATCGATCACCTCCGCCACGGCATTTTTATCCAGCATCAATGCCCCTAATACTGCTTCCTCGAGATCGGTGGCCTGAGGCGGCAGTTTTCCCGGCATTGATTCCGGATTAACAAATGAAAGCGGATTTGCTTTTCTCCGCGTGGATTTTTCAGTACTCATTTTTCAAAATTAACTCAATAGAAACGTTTCTATTTTTTCTTTTATTAACAGCCATCTTATTGCCCGCTGTTTCAGGCAGATTAGTTATCAGACAGAAAAGCCGGCAATAAATCACCGGCTTTGCAGTATTATCCGGTAATGGAATTATTCATTATAAACTCCCATAGAGGTGAATTTATCGAGACGTTTTTTAATGCGCTCTTCAGGACTCATTTCTGATAAGATCGTCAGGTGCTTTAAAATCTCGCCTTTCACGGTCGCGAACATTTCATTCGGGTTAGAGTGCGCACCACCAACAGGTTCAGGAATGATCCCATCAATAAGGTGCTGTTTTTTCATGTCAATGGCTGTCAGTTTTAATGCTTCAGCAGCTTTTTCCTTGTTATCCCAGTTTCTCCACAAAATACTGGAACAGGATTCAGGTGAGATCACCGAATACCATGTATTTTCCAGCATAAACACCTTGTCGCCGATGCCTATACCCAATGCTCCGCCGGATGCTCCTTCGCCTATGATGATACAAATCACAGGCACCTTAAGGATAGACATTTCATAAAGGTTTCTTGCAATTGCTTCTCCCTGCCCTCTCTCTTCGGCTTCCAAACCGGGATAAGCCCCCGGAGTATCAATCAAGGTCACAATAGGTTTATTGAATTTTTCGGCAAGCTTAAATAAACGCAGCGCCTTTCGATAACCTTCAGGATTCGGCATACCAAAATTCCGGTACTGGCGCATCTTGGTATTATTTCCCTTTTGTTGTCCAACAAACATGACTGACTTGCCCTGCACACTTCCAAAGCCACCAATCATTGCTGTATCGTCCTTGACTTGCCTATCGCCAAACAACTCTACAAGATCAGCTCCGGTAATGGCTTGAATATAATTCATGGTATAAGGCCGGTCAGGGTGACGGGAGAGTTGCACGCGTTGCCAGGGACTCAGATTCGAATATAAATCCTTCCGGGTCTTTTCAATCTTGCTCTCTAAATCCTTTATAACATCATCTACATTTACTTTTCCCTTTTCAGCAATTTGCCTGGCCTTCTCCAACTGATCATGGAGTTCTTCCAGGGGCTTTTCAAAATCCAATAATGTTGCGCTCATGTTTTAAGGATTGGGGTCAAAGATACCCGAAAATAAAAAAACTTAGATTCGTAAAATTATTTTAATGAAAACTTATCTGCAGTATGCTTGTATTCCCTCCCGTTAAGGTCAATTTAGGTCTGAGTATCATTGAGAAACGAAAAGATGGGTATCATTCGATCGAATCTGTTTTCTTTCCGGTACCCTGGACGGATGCTCTGGAGGTTGTAATCACTGATCATCAGAACCTTACATTTAATTCCACCGGACTACCCATTCCCGGGGATCAAGCGAACAACTTAGTAATCAAGGCCTTTAATTTACTTTCAAAAGAACATATCCTACCAGGACTAAACTTCCATCTCCACAAAATACTCCCTATGGGTGCCGGATTAGGTGGAGGTTCATCTAATGGTGCCTATGCCTTAAAACTGATCAATGAGGTATGCGAGCTTGGGATCTCCATGAAAGAACTGGAAAAAATGGCCGCGGAATTGGGTAGCGATTGCCCATTTTTTATTGAATCCACACCGAAACTCGTCAGTGGCAGAGGTGAAATCCTGGAACCCGTTGAAATCAACCTTCGGAATTGGCATATGCTGATCGTTATGCCACCTGTTGCTGTTGGAACAGCAGAGGCCTACAGCCGGATAACTCCGAAAGTCCCGGAAACTTCAATTCGTCAAATCATCCGCCTCCCTCCGGAGCGATGGAAAGACCAACTGATCAATGATTTTGAAGCAACCGTTATCGAAAGATATCCTGTGATAGGAGAAATCAAACAGATGATGTACGAACGAGGCGCAGTGTATGCATCAATGAGTGGCTCAGGAGCAGCGGTATTCGGGCTATTCCGATCACAACCTGACCTTACCGGATGGAATTCCTATGCACACTGGAGTGGTGTTTTATAGCAACCGGTTGAATTAATCTTTATGATCATGTGCATCTGCATTCGCACCACCAACAATACGGTTCAGACTATCCATTTCTGCGATGGTTTCCTTGCTTAAAATAAAATCTCCCTTATAATCCATCTCCGGCATTCCGGCATTTACCCAGGCGGTATACCAGAAACATCCCACCACATGTACAGCGGCATGAAATCGTCGCTCTACCATACCATTCAGGGCTTTGTGATAGGCTTCACTATAGGATTTTGAATACACCTTGACCAGTTGGCTTCCCCGTTCTTCGTAGCTATAGCGCTTATCGGATGGGAAATGCTGACTGAGATTTTTCTCGATTTGTAATACAGAATCATGAGCGGCATAACTTTCTCTCAAGACCTGCCAGATGACGGCTGATGGACGCTCCAGATAAAGGGCGCGACCTGTAATCCGATCATACTTATCTCCGAATAATTCCGGCAGTCGTGATTCCCAGAAACCATGAATTCCATGTTGACCGGTGAGTTGTCCGTTATAATTCCGGGTACAATGTAAAGGCACATGTGCATCACCGATATAGTGTCCGATATCAGCTGAATAGCGGAGAATACGTTCCCTGTCGTGATCCTTGAATGCCCGGGTGAGTCGGCCCAACATCACCATCACATGCCATGGAACGATGCCATGCGCCTTGAGTGAATCCTCCCCGTACTTCGCTACTGCCTCGTCCCACCTCACAGGTAGACTATCGAAAGGATGATCACCGTAGCGATCGAGGTCGATGAAATGCCGGGGTGCTTCTTCCGGATCGGCATAGCGCCGTTTATCGGGATCGACTGCATGTTCAGTGACAAAGCCGATATGTTCCTTATAAAATCCGAACATCTCCGGTGGCAAGGTAAAAACAGCTGCTTTGTTAATTTGTTGATGGCCCCAGAAGCCCCAGGCCAGGAGGGTGATCACCGCACCCGGTGCGAAGATCAACGGCATAAGAATGCCCAATTGTTTTTTATTCATCATCGTTTCAATTAAAATAACGTTTTCGCTGATATGAAAATCAAGCGGTAAGCTTCACCAATACACCATCAACAAGCACCGGAATGACCGGAGCCTGATTCAATGTAAGGCAATACTCGATATCTTTACTAATATGTAGTTTCTCGAGCCTTTTCCTATGGGAACTCTGCTCGAGAAAAGTATTCAAATCATTTTTTGCTAATCCGTAAAGATGTACGGAAGCCAGAACAGCATCTCTCATTCTGTTCAATTCAAAGTGCGGCAACAGCTTCTCCGCAACTGCACCGGCAAAAAGCGTATCTTCCAAATTGAAAGAGTTCTTCCAGCCCGAACATAAGAGCAGCACATTTTTATCTTGCGTCAGCAGCCAATCGCAGAGGACATCCAGATTCAGAAAAGAACCTGCTACCAGCATATAGGCATCCTTTGCTGCAGTGATCGCCTGTGTACCATTGGTGGTAGAGAGCGCGATATCCTTGCCCTTTACTCTGGGATCCATATAGCTAAAAGGTGAATTCCCGAGATCAAAACCATCTATCATTTCACCGTTCCTTTCTGCACCAACGAGAAAACCCTTTGCCCGATACGACTCACTTTCTTCCACTGTGGCCACGGGCACTACACTTCGCACTCCATTTGCAAAAGCAACGCACATCGAAGACGTCGCCCGCAGCACATCAATCACAACAACGATTGAAGATGTGACATCATGCAATTGGATCAATGCCGGAGAGAAGCAGACTTCTAAGGTTCGGCTGGATTTATTTACCGTGGAACTCAATATTTCTTAGTTTACTTTTTCAAAAAAGGGGTTTTAACAACACTTGCTTTAATGGCTTTATCTCTGATTTTAATAAATACTTCTGAATTTTCAGCAGCATGATCGATATGCACATATCCCATACCGATAGCTTTTTGCAGGGAGGGCGACTGAGTACCGGATGTCACTACACCAACCACATCACCGCTGGCATTCATGATCTCATAACCATGACGGGGAATTCCTTTTTCTTTCATTTCGAAACCGACGAGCTTGCGCTGCACTCCTGCATCTTTCTGTGCTTTCAAGGCAACACTATTGGTAAATTCCTTGGTGAACTTTGTTATCCAACCCAGTCCGGCTTCCAGCGGAGACGTGTTATCATCAATATCATTTCCATAGAGGCAAAAACCCATTTCAAGTCGCAAGGTATCGCGGGCACCCAATCCACAGGGCTTAATCCCAAACTCCTTACCTGCTTCCATAAGGGCATTCCAAATCGTTTCTGCGTATTGATTCTCGAAATAAAGTTCGAAGCCACCGGCACCGGTATATCCTGTATTTGAAATCAGAACATTTTTACAACCGGCTAATTCACCTTTGGCAAAAGAGTAATATGGAATTGACGATAAATCAACCGAAGTCAGTTTTTTAATGGTATCCATGGCTAAAGGACCCTGTACAGCCAATAAGGAAGTTTTCTCTGAGATGTTATGCATCTCCACTTTAGCTGTGATGAAATTTTGAATCCATTCCCAATCCTTGTCGATATTGGAAGCATTTACCACCAACATCCAATGCCCATCTTCGAGATAATAAACGATTAAATCATCTACAATACCCCCTTTTTCATTAGGAAGGCAGCTGTATTGCGCCTTTCCCGGGCTCAGTTTTGATGCATCATTACTCGTCACTCTTTGAATCAGATCGAGGGCTCCCGGTCCTTTAAGAATGAATTCGCCCATATGGGACACATCAAAAACCCCAACTTTGTTACGTACGGTATCGTGTTCAACAGTAATACCTTCGTACTGAACTGGCATCAGATAGCCGGCAAAAGGCACCATTTTAGCACCAAGTCCTTGATGTATATCTGTTAAAGCAGTCAGTCTTAACTCAGCGGTTTGGGAAGTCATAATTACTATAATTTAAGTAGGCAAATTTAATGCTTTTTTTGCTCAGTCAGATCACGAAAATATTTTAGGTAAGCAGGCTGTAAAGCTTTAACCGAGTACTCCTTTTCGACAGTTTTTCGACCATTTTCAGCACATAACCTTCGAAGCGAAGGATTATCAATCAACAAACTAAGTTTTTCTATCCATTCACTTATCGTTGCAGCAAGCATTCCATTTTCTCCATCTCGGATAATCTCTGTATTCACTCCAACCGGCGACATCACTGTTGCAATACTCAAAGCCATATACTGCAAACCTTTAAGTCCGCATTTACCTTTTGCCCATTCGTCATCGGGTAGTGGCATAATACCAATATCAATTTCGGAAAGTTCCTGTAGTTCGGTCTCCTTCTTCCACGGAATCCCAACGATTCCCAGTTCTTTCATTTGGTAATTTCCATCACCAATCACTTTAAAGGTTACCCTTTCACCATATTTTGCCTTGATCGCTTTCAACACCGGTACAGCCATTTCAAAATGACGAATTGTTGTTATAGATCCACTCCAGCCGATACATACAGGCAGCTTATCTCTGAACGGAACCGGCAGATATTCGTCTGTATCAATAGTTGTGGGGATAATGACGACATGGTCATTGTGGTGCCTGGCATAATCAGCGAGATATTCATTCCCGGCGAAAACGAGGTCAGCCATACTAATCAGTTTTGCTGTTTTACCGGGATTCTTCATCCATCCAAATTTTTTATTGGCATCGGAAACATCGAAATGCCAGATGGCATCATCGAAGTCATAAATAATGGGTGCACGGGATTTATGCAACAGCTCTTCAAAAATCGTAGTGCCGGTGAGGAAACCCTCTCTGCAAATAAAAATCAAATCGAATTTATTTCTTGAAATAACATCCCTGGCACGTTTCATTGCTGCCTTTAATGCGATAGCGCCCTTTAAGAAATAATGGCCGGGTCTGTAAAGCACCTTATCATCTTCTTCAGAAATCAAATGTGAAAAATGACAATGAAATCCATTCTGCTCCAAAAAATCAATATACTGTTCAAACCTGAACCGTTGATTAGGCGCACGGTCTTTTCGATGCGCTGTAATGATCAATACCTGCTTCACGATTTAATATTGGGAATGATCTGTTAATCTTCCAGCCAAACCGGCGGAAGCTTCTCTGTTATTTCAATACCATTAAATTTCGTGCTTCTTCGTATACCGGAAGTTTTGGCCCAATCCGCCATCTTTTGTAGTCCTTCCTTTAAGGTATAATGTGTGTTGATATCAAATATACGTTGCACTTTAGTATGATCCGCGTAAGCATGTAATACTTCATTTCTTGCTTCCACATGTCGAATTTGCCCCTGAACACCCAACACTTCACAGACGGTACCCGCGAGGTCATTGACTGAAAACTCCTGATCTGCTCCAATGTTAAAAACCTGATTGTAGGCAGCCGGAATATTTACACTTTCCGCGATATGAGGTGCGACATCGCCAATATAGCTGAAAGCTCTGGTCTGACTACCATCACCAAAAATAGTCAAGGGCATATCCTGCATCAGTTGATTCATAAAAATACCGACCACATTTCTATATTTATCGCCCAGATTTTGATACTCGCCGTAAACATTATGCGGACGGAAAATGATATAATTCAAGCCGAACATTTCATGTGTGCATTTCAGGTCCATCTCAACTGCCAATTTAGAAATTCCATATGGATCCTCCGGTTCCGGCAACATTTCTTCCCGCATTGGCAATTGACCTTTACCATAGACAGCTATGGATGAAGTAAAGACAAAACATTTTACCTTATGCTTTACGGACTCATTAATCAGGTTAATACTTCCAATGAGATTATTATTGTAATTAAATCGTTTAATAAAATGGCTGAGTCCTTCTGCAGCATAAGCCGCGAGATGATAAACGTATTCGAATTTGTACTTGTTAAATAACTGTTCTAATAAGGCATGATCCATTACTGATCCTTGCACAAAAGTGGCTTTCGGGTTCACATTTTCCTGAAAGCCTCCACTCAGATCATCCAACACAACGACCTGATGCCCTCTGTTTATCAATTCATTGGTTACATGAGCACCAATAAAACCGGCTCCACCGGTTACTAATGAAATTGGCATATTTATTTGAATAGAGACCAAAAATAGACATTTTTTTGAAAAGTCTCATCCGTATACCATCTCAAAATACTCAAGAGCAAATAATTGCATAAATTTGCAACGAATTCAAAAAAGTTAAACTCCATGAAAGGAGTATTTGATAAAAACACACCCAGTATTCTTGTACTCATTGCTGATATGCTAATTTGCATTTTCGCATTGTTGGTGGCCTATCAGTTACGTTTCAATTTCCAAATACCGGTGTCGGAAAGTAATACATTTCCCACCGTGATTCCTTTTGTCCTGGCTGTTCGATTTTTATCTTTTCTAATTATTAAAACTTATAAAGGAATAATCAGATATACCGGCACCCGGGATTCCCTTAGAATTCTGCTTACACTTGCAGGAGGGTCGGTGGTGATGGCCCTCAGCAATCTGATCAGTTATCAATTTAACGAAGCCTATCTCGTTCCTTTTTCCATCATCATCATTGAATTTCTACTTACCGTTTTTCTGATGATTACCGGTCGTCTATTGGTGAAGGTAGTTTATATGGAGTTGAAAAATCCCAGCAGCGAAAAAACCGGAATTTTAATTTATGGGGCAGGTGAAGCCGGACTCATCACAAAAAGAACATTAGACAGAGATGCCGGCACGAAATATAAGGTGGTGGGATTTATTGATGACAATGTAAAAAAAGCCGGTAAAAAGCTGGAAGGAATTACGATTCACCATTCCGATAATCTGGAGCATCTTTTAGTGAAGGGAAATATCAAAAATCTGATTATCGCCATACAGAATATCAGTCCTGAGCGGAAGCAGTACATTGTGGAATCGTCTTTAAAACATAATATCCGGGTATTAAATGTGCCTCCTGTTCGCTCCTGGATCAATGGATCGTTAAGCTTTAAACAAATCCGCAAGGTGAATATTGAAGATTTACTCGGACGCGACCCGATTCAATTACATCTTGAAAAAATAAAAGAAGAACTCACCGGCAAAGTCATTTTGGTGACCGGGGCTGCAGGTTCTATTGGCAGTGAAATTGTCCGCCAGATTTTACCCTTCCAACCGAAGCTGCTTGTTATCCTTGATATTGCCGAATCTCCGCTCTACGAATTAGAACTCGAGTTAAAAGATCACCCGGAAACTAAAATGCAACGGGTAGAAATGGTAATAGGTGACATTCGAAACCCTGAACGTATGCGCAATGTCTTCCGCACCTTTCGTCCGGAGATTATTTTTCACGCTGCAGCCTATAAGCATGTACCCGTAATGGAACTGAACCCCAGTGAATCCATCCTGAATAATGTTTTAGGAACCAAGACCGTTGCTGATCTGGCTATTGAATACGATGCAAAGAAATTTGTCATGATCAGTACAGATAAAGCGGTGAATCCTACCAATATAATGGGTGCCACTAAACGTATTGCAGAAATCTATACGCAGGCCATGAATCAACTGGGAAAAACAAGATTCATCACCACCCGCTTTGGCAACGTCCTTGGCTCTAACGGCAGCGTCATACCGAGATTTAAGAAACAAATTGATTCCGGACAGCCCCTAACAGTAACGCATCCCGATATCACCAGATATTTCATGACGATCAGTGAAGCCTGCCAGTTAGTTCTGGAAGCGGGAACGCTGGGTAAAGGCGGGGAGATATTTATTTTCGATATGGGCCAGCCGGTACGAATTGACGACCTGGCGAAGAAGATGATTCAATTGAGCGGACTTAACTCGGAAAAGATATTCAGATCAATTATACAGGTATTCGTCCGGGAGAAAAACTCTACGAAGAATTGCTGGCGAATGAAGAAAACACCATACCCACCCATCATAAAAAAATTATGATTGCCAAGGTGAAAGAGTATGATTTTACTCTCGTAAAAGAAGAAATTGCACAATTGATTGCGCTTTTCCACGAGCAGAACAACGAAGCGATCGTGCGAAAGATGAAAGAAATAGTTCCTGAGTTTTTGAGCAAGAATTCTGAGTTTGAAAAGCTGGACATCCCTACTCCGGTACAACCCTGACTACCCGTGTATGGTTTCTTTCTTACCGAAACCCTGAATGATTTCCCCCTCGTAATCGAGCCATTCCTGCCAGCGTTTTTCAACATCCTCCCCTTCCCCGTATTTCCTGGCAAAATTTAAAAACAAGGTATAATGATTCGCTTCACTCACCATAAGGTCATGGTAAAAAACACGAAGATCATCATCCTTGATATTTTCTGAAAGCACTTTAAACCGTTCACAGCTGCGTGCTTCTATCATTGCTGCAAATAAGAGGCGATCCAGCAATTGTTGTGCGGAGGATCCTCCTTTCCGCATAAAGTCATAGAGGAGATTTACATATTCATCCTTTCGTTCACGTCCCAAAACAAACCCCCGGGCCAGCAACTTCTCGTGCACCATTTGAAAATGCTGCAGCTCTTCCTGTGCCACTTCCAATACCGCCTTTACCAAATCACTCTTTTCAGGATTTTTTACAACGATGGTGATGGCATTTGATGCCGCCTTCTGCTCACAATAAGCATGATCCGTCAATATTTCTTCAATATTTTTTTCAACGATATTTACCCAACGCGGATCAGTCGGAAGCTTTAAACGGAACATAGTATGATCAATTAATAAGTTTAGAATTTTAAAAGAGCCGCCATCGCCTTGCCAACTTTATCAGCGTTGGGCAACATCGTGGCTTCTAAAGTACTATTCAGAGGTATCGCAGGCATATTCTCCGCCCCAATGACCCGCACAGGTGCATCAAGAAAAGTAAAACATTCCTGCTGAATACGACCGGCTATGGATTGCGCAAAAGAATTATGTACCGGCTCTTCTGTAACGACCAAACATCTGCTGTGCTTTCGCACGGATGCAAAAACAGTTTCCGTGTCGAGCGGGACCAATGTGCGAAGATCAATGATTTCAATTTGTCCGGGATAATTTTTTGCTGCATTTCCTGACCAGTATACCCCCATACCGTAGGTTATAACGGTAAGCGTATCCGAAGTTGCAGATGCTGCCGCTTCCACCACTATGCGTGCCTTTCCTAAAGGTAATATATAATCTTCAGCAGGTTCAACCGTTTTGGCGTCCTCTGTGCCTTTTATCTTCGACCAATACAAGCCTTTATGTTCCAGCATGACCACAGGATTAGGATCATAATAAGCTGCTTTCATCAATCCTTTCAAATCTGCTCCTGTAGAAGGATAGCAAATTTTAATTCCTCTGATATTCGTCAATACACTTTCAATACTGGTGGAATGATAGGGGCCACCGCTGCCATAGGCACCAATCGGAACACGGATGATACAGCTCACCGGCCATTTCCCATTGGTAAGATAACAAGATCGACTTACTTCCGTGAACAATTGATTCAGGCCCGGCCAGATATAATCCGCAAACTGCACTTCTACAATCGGCTTACAACCTGTCGCGCTCATTCCCACTGTACTCCCCACGATGAAAGCTTCCTGAATCGGCGTGTTAAATACTCTATCATCTCCAAATTTCTGCGCCAGTGTAGCCGCCTCTCTAAAAACACCTCCTAATCTTCCCCCGACATCCTGACCATACAACAAACATTCCTTATGCTTCTCCATTAATTCCTGAATGGCAAAGAGAGCACAGTCCACCATCACCTTTACTTCTCCTCCAGCAGGACTTCTCTCTCCTGCTTCTGACAATACAGGTGTAGGAGCAAAATCATGAGTAAAAAGGTCTTCCGGACGAGGATCTTCTGATTTAAACGCTTCCTCAAAATCAGCCCTTACTGTTGTATACGCAAGTGCTTCCATTTCCAATAGCTCATTTTCCGAAATACCAGATTCTAGTAATTCAGCCCGAAAGCGAGGCAAAGGATCACGTAAGGCCGCTTGCTCCAAATCATGTCGATACCACTCTTTGCGAACGCCTGAAGTATGATGATTCAACAGCGGAACGGTAGCGTGCACCAGCCATGGACGCGGATTCTTTCTGACAGATGACATAATCCTGTTCATGGTATCATAACAGGTAAAAAAATCAGTCCCATCGATACTCACGGCTTCTAAACCTTTAAAGCCCTTTGCATATTCAAAGGCATTCATGGCTCTGGTTTCCGCGGCGGTTGCCGAAATATCCCATTCATTATCCTGCACGACATAGATAATTGGAAATTGTTTTAATGCAGCCATCTGAAATGCTTCTGCTACTTCACCCTCAGTGACAGATGCATCTCCGAGAGAACAAATAACTATTGGCAATTCCTCCCCTTCCGGGAGCAAGCCCATCTTCGACATGTATTGAACGCCCATTGCCACACCGGTAGTTGGAATAGCTTGCATCCCGGTTGCGGAACTCTGGTGCGGGATTTTAGGCATTCCTTCTCTCCTGAGGCTTGGATGACAATAATACGTTCTGCCTCCTGAAAAAGGGTCATCACGCTTCGCCATCAGTTGAAGCATCAACTCATAAGGGCGCAATCCAATTCCTAATAAAATACTATCATCACGATAATAGGCACTGAGATAATCCTGTGCTTTCAATTGCAAACCGACAGCCAATTGAATCGCTTCATGCCCTCGAGAAGTGGCATGAACATATTTGGCGGTAATTTGAACTTTCTCTTCATAAAGCACTGTCATCTCTTTTGCAGTGCACATTAATCGATAGGCTTTGAGCAGTAAATCGGTGCTGAGTCCGGTTCTATGTGTTGACGAAGCTGTTATGGACATTGTGCAAAAATAGCAAATGTATACGGGTAAAAAGGCCGGATTTCACTGTTATCTTCTTATTTTTGATCTCATACTTTAAACCACTATTTCATCAACAATTCAGTTATTCAACCTGTTACGGCAAGACTTTTGACTGAAACGCGAACTCATCAACAAGATCATGAAAATAAAACACCTTTCAATCATCATCACAATTGCCTGGACATTTCAATACCTGTCAGTTGTAGCAGCCGGTCCATGGACACCTTTAAATGGTCCTTTCGGCTACAATAGTCCACAAACTATCATCCACCATCAGGGAGCCATCTATGCTTCTTCCAATATCAATGGTAGTTCCGGAACCGGTGTATGGAAAACAACAGATGCCGGGAATAGCTGGACCAATGTTTCTTCCGGCTTACCCAAACCTTATGCGAGGGATATCGAAGCATTAGGAAATTTAATCTTCGTTGCCTGTGATACGGGAGTTTATAGCAGCAATAATCAGGGTTTAACGTGGATAGCGGCCGATAACACCTTGCCGGATTTCACAAATGTGTATGAATTGGCGGTGCATCAGGGCGAACTTTATGCTGCCGTATATTTTGGAAGCGGGACTGTAGAATTATATAAGACCGGAAATAACGGCCAAAGCTGGACATTTACAGGCTACTCATTAAGCTTTTCCATTTCTTTGAATCATTTGTTCAGCAGTGGAAATACCTTATGGGCTTCCACATCGGCGGGAGTTTTTAAGTCGATTGACGGAGGTGCCACTTTCAATGCGGCGAGTAATAATATTCCATTCAGTGCAAGTATTACTTCGCTGGTAGCAAAAGGTGACACTGCCTATTGCGGAACATCTAACGGCTGTTACTCTACCACTGACGGCGGACAAATGTGGACACCCCTTTCTATTCCAGCATTAGGGAATCCTATTTATTGTTATAGCTGGGAAATTATAGGTGGTACCGTGTATGCCGGCTTATACAACCACGGTATCTACTCCTCTCCTCTGGGCCAAAGCAACTGGACTGTGTTTGGAAGCGGATACTATGGCTATAGTCTTCCCTGGATGCTCACCAACGATGGCACCAATCTTTTCGCGGCGTCTGTAGAGGGAATTTTCAGTTGTCCGATTGCCGGAGGAAACTGGCTACCGAAAAATGGAAACATCACCAGAGCGAGAACCACGATTGGTTGGGCAGACAATAATCTGGTTCTTGCCGGATCCGGTTTCTACTCCGGCTTAAAAAGAACGCAAAACGGTGGAGCAACATGGACGAATACCAGCATTGTCAATCAACAAGGATTATACAGGAGTGGTATAAAAATCAACAACACGATTATTATACCGTCCAGTTATACGATGTACACTTCTACCGACGACGGACAAACCTGGACCAGTCCGTTCGTCGCACCTATCCCAACAATGACATTGCAAAATATGGCAACGCTATCATTGCTCCATCCGGAAATAATGTGGTTTACAGCGATGATTTAGGACAAAGCTGGAATATCTACAGCTCCGGATTACCGGTGAACGGAACAGTCTACTCTGTGGGAGTGATGGGTGAAAGTGCTTACGCAGGGATAAACAACAGCGTTTACAAGATGGCATATCCGGGAGCACCATGGACGAACTTCAGCCAGGGAATACAAGGAAATGGTTTAATGTCCTCTATTCTAAGCATAGGAAACACACTCGTTGCCAATAGCACATTGGGCATTTACAGGAGAACTATTGAAGATAGTTTATGGCGAAATGTAAATCCGAATGCTCCTGTTATCGATATCATTTATGCGAATGATTTTATATGGTCTGCCGGATACAATGGTGTTTATTTCAGTGATAATCTCGGCAAAACATTTCATCCCTGGAATGATGGATTTCCGGAATATATGGGACAGATAGAAAACCTTTTTGCAGATGGAGATGTCCTCTACGCAGGAAGTCAGGAATTTTCAGCATGGAAAAGAACGATAGAACCGGAAATCACGATTACAAATGCACCTTCATCCAGCGTTTGTACAGGATCGATAATATCTGTTTCAGCCTTGAGTACTGTAGCTTTAAATGCAGGCAACAAATACTACCTGCAGTTATCTGATCGCTTTGGACGTTTTCTAAATCCTGTTATTCTGGACTCCGCAACGAGCATTGCTGCAGCAGTAACGCTAAACGGACTTCTTCCTGATAGTCTGCCAACAGGAACTGAATATAAGGTTAGAATCGTAAGTTCATCTCCTTACTTACTTGCTACTGCCTGCACCAATTACTTTACTATTCTTCAGCGGGCGAATATCAACCTTCAGCCGGCCAATCAAAATGCATGTCAGGGACAGGGAACGGGATTTTATGTTGGAGCGGAGGGCGATTCACTGATTTACCAATGGCAGGTAGATCAGAGTGGGGCGGGTTTTTACACCAATTTAAATAATAATGCAACGTATCAGGATGTAAACAGTCCCTTACTGCTCATTACAAGTCCGACTCCCATTATGAGTGGATACCGGTATCGTTGTCAAATCAGCAACAGTTGCGGAATCACGTTATCAAATTTTGGAACCTTAACAGTAAATGCCATCACGGCAACCGTTACCGGGCAGCCCGTTGCAACTACAGTTTGCAGTGGGCAAGCGGCCTCATTCACACTTACAGCCGCCGGGTCAGGATTAAGCTATCAATGGCAAGTAAATAGCGGGTTTGGGGTATTTAGTACTATTAGTAACGGAAGTCAATATACGGGAGTGAATACCTCCAGCCTCATTGTAAATTTCACTTCAGCAAATATGGATGGATACATTTACCGTTGCAAGATTGGAACCTGTTTGTTCACCGACAGTGTTGCATTAATTGTAAATGGTGAGCCGGTAACGGCGAGTATACTTTCACAGGAACCTTTTTGTGACGGAGGGAGTGCACAATTCAATGTATTTGTTGCGGGTGCAGGAATTAGCTACCAATGGGAAGAAGATAACGGCAGCGGATTTACCCCGGTAATTAACGGAACAAATTATAGCGGAGCTAATGCACCTTTACTTCAAATATCGAATATACCCGCATCTTATAATAATTATTTGTACCGATGCAATATAACAGGCCTTTGTTCTCCGGGCTCAAGTTCCTCTAACAATGGAGAGTTGATATTATCGCCATCACCCACCGTACTTACTCAACCTGTCAGCAGTATTATTTGCGAAGGTGACAGCACCTCTTTCACTGCTATTGGCAGTGGAAGTTTCCTTTACTACAATTGGGAAATGAATACCGGAAACGGATGGGCGCCGGTTCCTCCACTCCCACCCTATTCAGGAGTAAACAGCTCAACACTTCATCTCAGTCAAACTTCAGCATCCATGCAGAACAACCTGTTTCGATGTCGGATGAGTGGATGTGTCACCAGTAATGATGCCAATTTAAATCTACTTCCTGTTCCGGTAGTTGCTGTCAATGATCTCATCATATGTACCCATCAGCTCCCCTATACGCTGAACGGAGCAGTTCCTAACGGCGGTATTTATTACGGAACCGGGATCTACAATAGCATCTTCGATCCCTTTGGAAGCAATACAGGACAATATATTTTCAATTACGTCTACGAATCTCCTAACGGCTGTTCCTCAAGTGCAACCGGCAATATCATGCTTACAAGTTGTACTGATATTGCGGAATCATTTGTTGAAAATAACACCATCAGCCTGTTTCCGAATCCGGCAAAGGAAACTTTAACTCTTTCATTTGGAACCTCTGTAAAATCAGCGTCCCGCATTCAACTCTTCACCTTAGATGGTCGCGTGATGAAGGAAATCATCGTCCCGGCCGGTGAAAACAAAATAGAGATCAATGTTTCCGGTTACCCGGAGGGCCTCTACCTGCTTAAAATAACGAATACCCTCCTTTCAGAAAGCAGGAGATTATTGATCCTTCATTAAGGATCAGAACAAAATTTTGTTTTAGACGTATAAAATTGCCGGCTATTAACAGTGCAGCGTGAATAAGAACATTCGTTTTTAGCCAATCACTTCAAACTGAAACGCAATTTTGTCTTTAAACAAAATGGATTATGGAAATTAAAAAGGATAAGTACTCTATCAAGTATTTCCCTGCTGATATTACAAGGTATGTACAAGAAGGTCAAACTTTTTATTTCTATGCCACAGATACTGTACTCGAAGTCAAAGTCTTTTCGGATAAAATTGTAAGGTTCAGATATGCCCCTGACGGTAGATTTCAACGGGACTTCTCCTACGCCCTTGTCGAGAATTTAACCATACAAAACGCTAACCTTTCCGTATATGAGGATCGACATAAATTCGATCTCATGACAGATCATTTAGTGGTACAGATTTACAAAAAATCTTTGAAAGTTACCATACTCGACCGGAAGTATAATGTAATCAGTGAAGATGAACTTGGTTTTCACTGGCAGCACTACATCAAGAAGGGGGGCAAAATCAACTATTGCTCTAAGAAAATACAGGATGGCGAGGTATTCTTTGGTATGGGCGACAAGCCGATGGAGTTAAATCTGCGCGGAAAGCGGATAGAAAACTATGGCGCCGATACCTATGGCTTTAAAAAAGATCAGGATCCCATTTATAAGAACATTCCGTTTTATCTTGGACTTCACCACGACATCGGCTATGGAATATTCTTTGATAATACCTTCAGAAGCATTTTCGATTTTGGAAAAGAACAATTTGATGTTTGCAGTTTCTGGGCCCGCGGTGGGGAGATGAATTACTATTTCATTTATGGGCCGGAATTGATGAATGTTGTAGAACAATATGCCGGACTTACGGGTACTCCGGAGATGCCACCCATGTGGGCTTTGGGCTATCATCAATGCAAATGGAGTTACTACCCGGAAAAGCAGGTACGTGAAATTGCGCAAGAGTTCCGTGACAGGGGAATTCCCTGTGATGCCATCTACCTAGACATCGACTATATGGAAGGATTCCGCTGCTTCACCTGGAGCAAGGAAGGATTTCCAAAACCGGCCAAGTTAATGGGTGATTTGGCAGAGAAAGGATTTAAAACTATCGTCATTATTGATCCGGGGATTAAAATAGATCCGGAATATTGGGTGTACCAGGAAGGTCTGAAAAACGGATATTTCTGCAAGCGGGCAGATGGTGAATTCATGGAAGGTGATGTTTGGCCCGGTGCCTGTAATTTTCCTGACTATACCAATCCGGAGGTTCGAAGATGGTGGAGTGGTTTGTTCGAAGAGATGATTCGAATGGGTGTGCGAGGAGTATGGAATGATATGAATGAACCGGCTGTGTTCGAGATCGGCACTTTCCCGGAAGACGTACGACATAATTTTGACGGTGATCCCTGCAGTCACCGTAAGGCACATAATATTTACGGCATGCAGATGGCCAGAGCTACTTATGATGGTATCCGGAAGTTCCTTTATCCCAACCGGCCTTTTGTCATCACCCGCTCCTGTTATTCCGGTGCCCAGCGTTTTAGTTCTGTATGGACTGGAGACAATATTGCGACCTGGGAACATCTCTGGATTGCTAATATGCAGATTCAGCGTTTATGCATGTCGGGGATATCTTTTGCAGGATCCGATGTAGGTGGATTCATTGGAAATCCGGATGGTGAGTTATACGTACGTTGGGTGCAGATGGCTACCTTCCATCCCTTCATCAGAACACATTCGGCGGGAAATGATCCCGGTGCCGAGCCTCAGGAGCCATGGTCGTATGGCAGCAAATTTGAATTTATCGCTAAGAAATATATTCTGCTGCGTTATCAACTTCTCCCTTACATCTACACTACTTTCTGGCAGCATTCCACTTATGGAATACCCATGGTCCGTCCGCTCATCATGCATGACCAGACTGACACGGAGTCGCTGTACAGAACCGACCAGTACATGTTTGGAGATAAGATTCTGGTATGTCCGGTGCATCTGCCCGGAGCCGATACACGATTGCTTTATCTCCCCAAAGGGCGATGGTATAATTTCTGGGATGATGAACTGGAAACAGGCGGCAAGGAGATTGAAGTAGATGCGCCGGTGGATACACTCCCACTCTTTGTTAAGGAAGGTTCCGTTATTCCTAATTATCCCAAGATGCAATATGTAGGAGAAATTCCAATTACTGAATTAACCCTACATATCTACTTTACCAAAACTGTTCAGACGAGTCATATCTATGAGGATGCCGGAGATTATTACGGATATCGCAACGGACAATTTAACATTAAAAAATTCGTCGTCACTGTAAAGAGAGGTGTCTTCAAAAGATTCCAAACTGTGAGTGGGAATTTTGAACCCAGCTATGCGCACTATAAAATTATATTACATGGTGTTCCCGAAAATATTAATGAATTTGAAGTGGATGGAAAGACTCACCGTATTACCAAGCGGTACTCGCATTTAGGGGTCATTAAATTTAAAGCAAATGCAAACTTCAAGGAGATTTCTCTAAAGGTATAATTCTTCGAAACCATCTTATAAATCAAAGAGGCTGTCATGAATTCATAACAGCCTCTTTGATTATATATCACAAATAGTGTTATTCAACCACTACTCTTAAAGTACTCTTTCCTTCGTTGCCCTGAACAACCAGCAAATAAACTCCGGAATGATATTCACTCATATTCCAGATCAGATTATTTAGTCCTTCGGCAGCAGCGAATCTATCCGTCCGAACCATACGCCCGGTCATATCCATTAAACTTATGGTATAATTTTCATAAGTTTCAGATTCAAAGGTGATATTCAGGATATCAGTTGCCGGATTAGGATAAGCATCCACCCCAAAGACATTACTGATGGTTTCTTCACCTAATCTTGGACAAACTACAGGGACCACAGTAACTTTCTTATACGGAGAATTACCGCATGCATTTTCACCTCTTACCTTAATGTCTTTAGCAGTTGTTGATGCGTTAAATTTAACATTAATAGAGGTTGTACCCTGACCTGATTGAATCGTGACTGCTGAAGGAACTACCCATTTATAATTGGTTGCACCCGCCAACGGACTGATAGAATACGTTGCATTCGCATTGGTACATACAGATGTTGGTCCGGTTATAGTACCGGGAATGGCAGTTTTTCCTTTAACAGTTTTGGATCTTTCAGTTCCCTGTCCGCAGGCATTTCTTGCAGCAACATACAATGTTCCTGTTGCTCCAAAAGTTGAAGGCCAGGTAATCACTACTAAAGTATCTGTTGTTATCTGCGGTGATGGAAGCCCATTAATTAATGCACCTGCAACTGTTGTTCTCCAACGGTAGCTGGTTGCTCCAAAGGTAGGTTTGATATAATATTCAAAATCCTTTCCGCATAACCCATTTGCTTCTCCGTTTATTGCACCGGCAGTACCGGGTACAGTTGTTTTTCTGCTAATCCGGAATTTGGTTTGTGCAGTACTTTGACCGGCACAATTTGCGCCTCTAACCCGCAGTGTATCTCCCGTATAAGCTGCTCCGAATGTTACAACCACAAACGTATCCGGTGTTATGAAATTAGAAGCAGAGCCGTTAATAGTTGCTCCAACGGGTGGAGTCCAGATATACCAGTCAGCGGAACCAACTCTTGGACAAGAATAAGTAAGCACTTCATTTCTGCAAGCGGCATTAAATCCTTTTATAGAATTCGGAGCCGCAGCAATGGAGGATCTCAATTTAATGTTTTTACAAATCTGCTGGGTACCACAACCGTTGGAAAGGGTTACACAAACATCACCTGCCTGACCTGTTGAAGGCCAATTCGCTGAAATGGCACTCGTTCCCTGACCACTGGCAATAACTACATTCGTTGGTACAGTCCAGGAATAATTTACACCTGCTTGTGAAGGAACAGAGTAGGTTACACCGTTCACAGGGCGGCAAACACCTGTAACCCCTGTCATTGTTTGTTGTATTAAAGGACTTTGGAAAGTAACGATCATGGTATCACGGTCTGCTACACAAGGTCCTGCTCCATCCGGATCATTGGTTGTTAAGAATAAAAGGATAGGTTGTCCGGCAGATATTTCACCAGCGGTTGGGGTATAAGCAACTGTTAAGGAAGTATTATTGGGAGAGAATGTACCTGCTCCTCCTGACCATTGCGCTGAATTAGCTCCTCCTGAAATTGCACCTCCAAGGTTGACGCCACTTCCATTACATGAAGCGCGATCAGGGCCTGCGTTTGCAATGGGAGGATTTGTACAATTGGTACAGGTAATTACAGTAATTAAAGCGGTGTCTGAATTCGAACAACCGGCTCCGGATGTGTAGGTATAGGTAATCACCTTTGTTCCCAATCCTGCAGTAGCCGGATTAAAAATATTATTACTCACACCTGAACCGGAATAAGTTCCACCTCCCGGAGAACCTCCGGTTAATGTGAAAGGACTTGCAGTTAAGCAGGCTGATCCTAATGAATTCAACGTTACGTTTGGTTGCGGATTCACTGTAAAAACCTGATTTGCTGAACCGGTACATCCCGGTGCAAAGGTGACTGTATAGGTGATTGTTTGCGTACCAACGGCTGGATTAAATTTACTACCGGATACGCCTATCCCACTATACACACCACCTGCAGGAGATCCACCGGACATAGTCACTTGTGGGCTATTGGAACAGACAGGAGTAAATGGAGCCTGTGTCACCGTTTGAGGTGTCACTACTGTTACGGTCGCAACTCCGCTTGCTGTGCCATTACAGGCGGCATCGGACATACTCAGCAAGGTATAAGAAGTTGTGGCAGTAGGATTCAGTTGAATGAAATATGGATTTAATGAGGTAGTGACCGGAAAGTTCTGATTAGTTGTATTATTCTTATAGGTGAAATTGAATGGAGGAACACCCGTAAAATTAACAGGTAAGCCGGCCGTTTGCCCTGTACAAACTGATTGATTGGCACCAAAAGTCGCTGTTGGACTTGAACAAATATCCGCAAGACAAATACTAAATGTTCCGGCGGTTAAAGTATCTGACCAAACACGAATGATATAATCTGCCTGTGGATTTAACCCTGTAAAAGTAAAAGTACCATTTGCAGGTGAATAACATCCAATTTCAAAACCACCACATTCAAATAATAATTGTGCTTTTAGTGTGGTAGCAGTTCCGGGAGAAATTGTCATTCGGATATCACCAAAATTTCCGGTATTGAATACGAACCAAACATCACGTTTTGTACCCGCATCGCAAGTAGCTCCATCTGTATTGGGTGTTGCAAAAGATGTACTATGTGTAGTAGCGGAGGAGGGACAAGCCAAGGGAGGATTTACAGTTAATCTGACGGCTGAAATACACTCATCATTTACAGGAGGTAAAGGACAGGCAGTTGCTTTGTAAACACAAAGATTAGCCGTACCCACTGCTGTAGTACTGTAAGTCCAGATACGCACATAATACGTTTGACCCGCTGTGTATTCATTCTGACATAAGCTAATTTCCGGCATTCCACCATTCACATCATCAGAACAGTACAACATATTACCACTACCCGGACAACCATTCCAAACTTCCATTACCCAGTCGTTCACTGTGCCTGCGGTAGTTGTAATTATGAGCTTATTTCCCCCTGAAGGAGCAACGAATTTTAACCATTTATCATCATTTGCACCATTCCCATTAAAATCCGAACATACTGCATTGGGTCCGTTGGATGATACACCACTATTAACAGTTGTAAAACTACATGCACCCAGGTTATTCGCAACACTGATAAGCGTAGCCGTGGCGCAATCTTCTCCGGGGCCACCGGTTGCAAAACTCACCGGACCTACATTAGAGCTATTGCCATTAGCACCACATACTTGCTTTACATAAAACTGATAGTTTGTGGTAGACACTAATCCTGTAACAATCACTCCTGAACTAACATTTGACAATATTGTACCGGAGCCAAGGGCAAAACCGGACAAGCCATATTCCACTGTAAAAGTACCTCCGCCACCGGAACTTGTCCAGGTCAACTGAGCGGAGTTTTGAGTAGCATTAGTGGCTGCAACATTTTGGGGAGCAGGGCATGCGGAAGGAGCGAATTGATAACTTAAACCGGAAGGTGGCAATGTAGAAGTAATTAGTTCACAAGTCGAGGCATTTGAAGTTCCAGCAGTAGAGCTGATCCAGGTATTTACACCATTGACAACACTTCTGTTATTGATATTTGAAGGGAAAGCATTACTGGGACCTCTAAGACCAACCTGTGAAGGGCTGCTGGCAAAGGATCCGCTGCAATTGTATTTAAATTCAACTGCATTACTTGACTCTGAAAATCGCACCTGAAAATTTAATACCGGACCAAAAGTAGCACCACTGGTATTAAAAGTCTTAAAATTTTTCCACTGAATCACAAATGTCCGATTCGGTGAGGAGCCTAGTGTTTGATATCTGATTTCACCTGTTGTAGTAGGAGAACCTGCAAAAAAATACGCATTGAGATTTCTTCCTAACGGTGATGCAGCACCGCTATAAGCTGTAGTAGCCGAAAGTGGGGTATAGCCGGTGGTAGAACCGTTTGCAGAAGGGGCAGTAGTACCAAAGGTGATAAAGCCATTGGTGCTGATCTTACATCCTGTGTAGGCAACACTGTTAAAAGTGAAGCTAAACGGAATTGTTCCTGTAGGTAAATCATAAATTACATCATCCAATGATGCTGCGCCCGTTGTTCCGGTTGCTGTTGCGACGACAGTGCCTCCTGTAATTTCCGAATACGAGCCGGTTGACTGCTGGAAATTGTAGGCACTTACCTGAGAATTAGCCGCTGTTGATGATAATGTTACCATCAGTACAGTCAGCGTAATCCAATTAATTGCTGAGTAAATTTTTCTATTCATTTTGGGTGTGTTTTGTCTAATTGTGTAATCGCCATATAAAACGGCTTAAAAACAAAGATAAGAATCTAAGTCAATTCTCAAAATAAATCGAGGTAAAATATCAAAAAAATGTGGGTGATTCACCTAATCCAATAGGTAAATCACCCTTTTTATCTATTCAGGGTGTTCCGGCTTCTCAATCGGAGCACTTTGAGATGGCGTTCCTGTATTATTTGGTCCTGAACCATTTAGATTTTGTCTTAACATAGCGGCACCCGGAATTGAAAAATCAAAAGTATTACTTCCGGATTGCAATAAAACCGGGTTTTTACTCCATGTTTCAATGATATTTCTTCCCTTTAAAACCAGATAATATGAATTACCTACGAATGAACCGGTGAAGGAAACAGAAAATGTTCCGTTGGTATTCGCTAACTCTGTTCTTGTAGCAACCAGACCATAAGGTGAAATCGGGTTCCGAAGTTCCAGGCGAAAGGTATCTGATTTTGTGGGCAAAAGAGCGGGTTCAACCACAGCATTCATTAAACCACCGCCTATATAATACCCTTCCACGAATGCCTTTATATTAAGTACAGCTCCCGGAGGGTTTCCAACACCAAATGTAGTGGTGCTTTGAGCGGTGCAGGTATTCGAATTAATCAATGTTATAAATCCTGTTGTAGCACCAACGGGAACAACAGCGGTAATCGTTGTAGAATTAACAATAGTAAATGATACGGCGTTCGTCAGATTAAATCGAACGGTAGTCACATTCAATAAACCGCTACCGGTAATGGTAACCGTAGATCCAACAGGTGCCACCGATGGGGTAAATGAAGTAATCGTTGGACCGGGAATAACTGTGATAGGCCGGGAGGCAGTTCTCTGACATCCACTTCCTATACCGTAAGTATAAGTAATGGTATGCGTACCTACGCCTGCCGTGGCACCATTAAATTGATTCCCGCTTACTCCAATTCCTGAATACGATCCACCGACGGGTGACCCACCTGTTAAAGTAATAATCTGATTCGAGCAGACACTGGAAGTAAAAGGTGCCAGCGTTACAGTTGGGGCAGGTACCACATTGACGCTCCCAACACCACCTACTACACCATTACACAAGGGACTTGAAACGGAAACGAGATTATAGAATGTCGTAATAGTGGGTGACACATTAATAAAATGAGGGGTGGTGGAAGTGCTAAAATTAAAATTAGAGATGCCGTCTGTATAGGTAACGTTCCAGGGTGGAAGACCTGTTAAATCCACCCTTAGCTGAGCGACTCCTGTCGAACATATAGTTGAAGATCCGGAAAGTTGAGCAGTAGCATCATCGCAGGCATCCTGAGCACAGACGCTGAATGTCCCCCCTTGCCCATTCGCGGACCAGACTCTTAAAATATAGGGAGCAGAAGGATTCAATCCTGTGATTGTATGGGTTCCGCTAGCGGGGTTAAAACATTGAATTTCAAATTCAGAACAAGAGAATAGCAATTGAGCCCGAAGGTCAGTGGCTGTAATGGCATTAAAGGTAAGTGTAAAAGTTCCAGTAGAGCCCGAATTAAATTTCAGGAAAATATCATTCAATGCCGGACTTCCATCGCAGGTTGGCTGTGCGCCATTGGTACCTCCAACACCGGATGGAGTTGCAAATAAAGTAGAGAAAATCAATTCATTTCCAGGGCAGCTTAACACTGCATTAATCGGGAAAACAGCAGGTGTATCACATATATCATAAGAAGGTGCTATTGGACAAGGTGCATCTTCATAAACACAAAAGGTCATATTTCCAGTGGCTGTTTGACTATATGTCCATAAACGAACGTAATAGGTTTGGCCGGGTGTATATTCATCCTGACAAATCGTATCGGCCGGCATACCTCCGGTGACATCATCCGTACATTTAAAGGCAAAGCCACCTGTTCCTGGACAGGAGTTCCATACTTCCATTACCCAATCACCATTTGTGCCGGCGGTTGTTGTGATCACTATTCTTTTTCCATTCCCCGGAGCAACGAACTTGTACCATCTGTCATCATTCGGAAGATTCCCTCCTAATGCATCAGAACACAGTGAGTTTGGACCATTTTGAGAAATACCACTCGTCACAAAAGTGGGAGAGCAGACTGCCAGATTAGTAGCTACCGGTACCAAAACTGCGTTATCGCAATCTTCAGTAGGGCCACCCGTAGTAAAGTTTTTAGGCCCCGCATAGGTACTTAGTCCATTACCGGTAGGTGTGCAATTACGCTGCACATAATAGTCATAATTTGCACCGGTTGTTAATCCGGTTAAAAGTAAAAATGTATCCGTAGTCACTACAGTAGTACCTGTACCTAATGCAAAACCGGCCGGACCCCACTGCACCGTATATGAAGAACCGGGAAATCCTCCGGGACCGGTTCCTGAATTCCAGCGCAACTTTACAGAAGTGGGCAATGCATCCACCAGTGAAAGACTGGTTGGTGTGGGACATGGAGCCAGGAATCTAAATACGGTTCCACTAACGGGTAGCGTAGCCGAAGTATATAAACAAAAAGAATTATTTATAGGCCCCTGAGTTGTATTTACCCATGGCTGCCCGCTGGCTACTGCTCTGTTGAAAAAAACTGTATTGTTTTGACCTCTTAAACCTACCTGCGCTCCGCCGTTCGGCCATGGGGAACCCACAAAATTACCGTAGATGTATTCAATATTATTTGTTCCTTCTGTTAATCGAATCTGGAAACTGAAGTTAGGGCCTGTTCCCTGCCCTACGGTAGATG
Organism: Bacteroidota bacterium; assembly: GCA_016713925.1. NCBI lineage: Bacteria > Pseudomonadati > Bacteroidota > Bacteroidota bacterium. Next base: position 76,604 of record JADJOH010000006.1, on the reverse strand, counting down.
TTGGGCGAAAATTATTGTATTCCACCACAAACTTTCGATTCGGACTAACACCGGTTGCACCATAACGAATGCTGGCAATGGTATCAGGATCACCGGAATTTGAAATGCGATAGTTACCGATTAAATCCCGTCCAAATGCTGCCACTGCTCCGGCGTAAGCCGCGGAAGAAGAAATTGGATTTACATTGGTACCAGAAGAAGATGTCGTGCCAAATGTTAAATAACCGTTAGAGTTTACAGAGCAATTCGTATAACCAGAACCGTTATAATAAAACACAAATGGAATCGCTCCAACAGGTAGCGTACTCACATAACTGTTCAATGAAGTGGTATTATTCAGTGAATCAGTAGCGGTGATGAGTGTAGTACCTCCACTCAAGGGCTGATAGGTTTCAGCGGCCACCTGAAAAGTATAATTCAACTGCGCCATTGCGTTTTCCTGAAGCAATGATAAGATGATTATTACGAATAATCTGATGAGTTTTTTTGGGTATTTGTTCTTCATATGCTCTTGTGTGATTCAAGCCGGAGTTTCACCGACAATGCGTAATTTACGATATTTTTTGGAATTGAGAAATATTTATTGGCAAACAATTAAGTTACCTTGGTAAATAAATAAACATCTTTCAAATCAATATATCAAAGTAAAGGGTTACAGATGGAAATAGCAAAAAAAATTATACAGACTTAAATAATTGTTTATCAAATATTTAAATAATAAATTGATAAAACATCTTCAGAAAACTTTTTTTAATACCTTTGCGCTCCCTTTCGCATTTCCCCATCCGGGATTTTGCTTTATGGCGTGGTAGCTCAGCAGGTTAGAGCGCAGCACTCATAATGCTGAGGTCGGGAGTTCGAGTCTCCCCCACGCTACTAAAAAACAACAGATTACTTTTTTTTCAGGACGTAGGAAAAACCATCAATTCCAATTTGTCAGCCTGGGTTAAAATCAAGGTAGCTGGATCCATTTACCATCGTTCAACTTTCTCAAGCATCCGGATTAAACTTCTTCTTCGACTTTCTTCTGAACATGTCCCGAATCTTTGTTTGAAGCTCCTCAAAGGTATTGAACTCTTCCCTGTAAAAAATACCCACACCTTGCGTATACGGGGAGTTCACATTATTGATAAGAGAGTTGTTGTTTGATCGGTTGTAGGCCTTCAATCGAATCCGGCCATCTTTATTCGCTTTGACTTCCACTGAGAAATCTCCCACCAAATTGGAAGTATTCTGGTTATTCGGATTAGAAGTGGTAGAATTGGCTACCCCTACGTTTCCATCTATGGTGACCCGGTCATTGAACAATGTGGTGGATAAAGCCACTTCCAGCTCCTCACTTGTCAAAGCATCTGCCGGACGGTAATTCACTCCTACATTGACCGAACTATTTACCTGTGACACCCAATTGCTCAGCTGATTGCTTAACATCTCATACGCATTCGCCCCTACTACACTTCCGGAACTTACGCTGGATCTGTTCGCAATTTCACTGGGGGAAGTAAATCTTCGCATGACCAACAATGCTACAGCCTGCCTGTATTTTTCTTCCTCGGTATTTATCAATCTCTTTACCTGATTGTCGATACTCGGATCTACATTAAGTACGTTAATATCAAAACTGATATTCGGATTAAACAAACGATCGGTCAGGTGCAATTTCAGATCTACAGGAACAAGTTTCCGGAAACTACTGTCCTGAAATAAATCATACAAACCTGCTCTTAACCGATAGACCGCGGTGATATCAACAGTAGCGTTATAGGGATCGCCAGACCAACGAATCTGACTGCCTTTCTCAATATAAAACGGTTTATTAATAATGTTCTGCATGGTAAATAAATACTTTCCTTCTTCAATGGTAAAATCTCCAAACATGCGTAGTGCCTGAGTAGGACTTAAGGTCATACTAATTGTTCCTGTCCCTCTCCCCTCTATTATATCACCTATTTTTGAATCAAACACAAGAAAAATATCCGCTTCCGGAGTCACATCAAAATCCATATTCAAAGTAATCCCTGAAAAGTCAGGCCCGGTTACTTCCGGTTCAATATTTTTCTCCTTATTTATAAAAGTAATAAAACCACTCTGACTCACTTCCTCCGGGTTACTCAAAGGAATACTGAACTTCGTATTTTTCTCTGTTTTCAGACCAATATCCATTTTAAGATAGTCCAGATATCCTTCTATGTTCACAACCCCACTGGCATAGGCGACACCATAGTACATATCATTATCGGCAGGTCCTGTATTGAGCACCTGCATTTTATTGGCCTTTATACCTATATCAAAATAAAAATTGTCCAGATGTTCATGACGGATATATCCATTTACGATGGATTGATTTCCTTTTACATCATTCAAAATCAGTTCCCGAAAAGTAAAACGATCCTCTAAAATATCGACTTCGGTTGAAAACGTATAACTCGTCTTCAGGTAATCAATCATAAATCCAACTTTCTGCAGGTATACTTTTCCAGTAAGCTCCGGTTTTTTAGCCGTTCCTTTCAAAAACAGTTCACCGCTTGCTATACCGGAAAGATTTGACACCAGGCCTTTCAAATAATGACCAAAAGATTGAATATAGGTCTTCTGAAGTTTTGCCGTAAAATCCAGGATGTCATCTTCTTTTGTAATCTGATAATATCCTTCCACTTGAATATTTTTCTCTCCGCCCCGGGTAGCGATACCGGTTACATCCACCCGATTTAAGCGGCTATCCCATTTGGTATGAATTTCAGTATCGCCCAGCGTATCATTAAACCAACTTAAATTCTGAACATTCAAATCAGAATTGAATGCAGGGCGGCCTGTCACCCCTGAAATCAATGCTGTTCCATTGACAATTCCACCGACTTTAACATTATATATACTTAAAAAATCATTGACCTGATCCGCTTGAAAATCTTTAAATATAACTGCGAGTTTAGCTGTAGAATCTCTTCCAACGATTCCATTCAACGACAACTCCTGTACTTCATTTCGGAAATTCACCTTACTCAATAATAAACCGGTACTATCTGCAAGAATATAATTTTCACTATCAATGGACCATGTCTTTCCGGCAAGTAATAAATCCTCCGGAACAATTTTAATCGTAGTGTAACCGGTGGTCAAAAAACCTGCGTTCAGATAAAAAGAGGCATGAGAGACCAGGGAATCTTCACCGGAGAACCCAATTAAAAAACTGGCAGTATCCTTATTGGTAAAGCCATTTAATGAAACATCATTTAATGCCACACTATCGCTAAAAGATATCCTGCTAAAATTAGTTCTGAAGAAAAAACTCATGGCGTCACTATGACTGTCAATATAAATATCATCAAATGCGATCTCACCTATCAAAAGTTTTTTTGAATTCACAAGAATGGAAAGTTCACTATTATCTGTACTTACTTTACCTTCAAAGGAACTACTATCGGCGATAACAAGTTCCGGAAAAAATATACTCATGATCTCTCTAGATTTCTTGATTTGTCCCTTAAAATTAAATTCCTGCGATTCAGGTCGCTTGTTATTTAAGGTTGTTAAAGCCGGAATGTAGAGGGAGATAAAATGTTGTAAGGTTCTGTTCAAGGCTGAAAAATTATAATCACCGGCTATACGCAAGTCAATGAAATCGGATGTCAGTTTAAAATCTCTTCTTTCACCCAGCATCGTTTCTATAAAAATACTATCGGCCGTCACCAACTTATCACCTTCCTTGTAACTCACTTCCTCAAACAACACAGAGCCTTCGGCATTATCTAATGTATTTCCGGTAAGACTGATGCTGACTTCGGCTGCGAAAGTGGGATTGTTCTCTCTATTCAGAAAATTCAGACTCGCCAGATCCACTTTGCGTAAGGAGGAGTTAAAATTAAATACGGGCAACTTCCCGGTAAAGTCAATTTCCCCCTGAAAATCCATATCCAGATGTTTATCCAGCACCACAACTTCACCTGTAAATAACTTCCGGGCAAAGCGACCGTTCATACTGATGTTGCTATAATCATATCCATTAAAGTATAAAGCTGAAATTTCCCCTTCCAGCTTCGCGTCGATATTTTTAACAAGAAACCTTTTCCTTCCACGGCAGACTTCATACTGATCTTACCCAACACATCTTCCACATTCCAGAACTTGCCGATATCGAAATCAAAGAGTCTGACATTTCCTTTGTAGCTGGTTTGCTTATCTACATTACCAATTTTCAAGTTCAGGTCAGAGCTGATATAACCCAGTGCGGTGCTCACATTGCCATACGCTACAAAATCATTATAAAACCCATTGAAATGCCCTTTGAATTTTACATCTCCTAATGATCTGATTTGCTCCGGCAATGAAATTGTTTTCATACTATCAAAAGGAAAGGAAGGAATGGTTTCTATATCCTTACTATTGAAAGCAATCTCTTCCGCATTCAATTCGATATACGTTTCAAAGAAATCAGGCAACCCTGTCATATTCACATTTCCTTTGAAATACGTCGATGGGGTATAACGCAGCTCGAGATTTTTCCCTTTAAATCTGTCCACCGTCCCTGCTACGTCACCTTTCAGTTCGAGCGTTTTATTTACATTTCTTAACTCGGAGGCAAAATAGGAAAGATCATAAAAATCAACGGTACTCTTGTCAAACTTCGCAGTCCACTTCACATTGGTGATAAAATCCTGAAAGTCATCCATAGTATTGAACTCAAAACGAATATTGGAGTGAATGTCGCTACCTTCTGTTTGTATTAGCAAGGCTTCAAAATCCATACTTTCCGGCTTCATGGATGTTTTTGATGAAAGATGCTTCAACACAAAGCCACTCTTCTCTGTAAAAGCGATATGCTTCAAAAGAAATTGCAGGGAATCACCCTTGGGTTCCAGATCTTCCAGTTGAACATCGAGGTGTTTCAAAGCCAAATCGTCCCAGTCGATACCATCGTTCACATCAGAAAACTTATAATCTTTATATGTCAGAAAACAATTCTTCAATGTAATCTTCTCCACTTTGATGTCCCAGGGTTGTTTAGTGGTAGTGTCCTTTTCGGCACCGGAAAAATAATCCAGAATAAAATCAAGGTTATAGTCACGGGGATCCTTGTAACGCTTAATTCCGATTCTCGCATTTTCCAAGGTGACGGCTGCAATGGTAATTCTTTGCTTCTTATAGTTAAATCTGCTGATGGAAACCTGCAAATCGGGTAAATACAACAAAGTGTCCTGCTGCAGATCCTCTACATAAACTCCTTTTAAAACAACGCTTCTAAATAACTTTATATCTACTGCATCAATACTTACTTTCGTCTCTAACTCACCGGACAGATAGGATGTGGCACGTTGAACCAGCCAGGTTTGCACGACAGGCACTTTAACAATCATTCTGAAAGTTAAGAGCACCAGCAATACAAATACCAGCAAAAAAATTGATATGTTTCTAAGTCGGCGGATAATTAATGTTTTTTAGTGCAGTTACCGGCAATAACAGGGCGAAACTAAGTTCTAATTGCTAAGGTTAGCATACTTTTGTGAACGTATTATGAACATCAAAGCGGTTTATATTCTTGGGATTGAATCCTCGTGCGATGAAACTTCAGCGTCTGTAAGCAGGAACGGCAGAATCCTCTCTAATATTACCGCAGGACAGGAAATTCATGCCCGTTACGGAGGAGTGGTTCCGGAATTGGCTTCCCGGGCACATCAGCTGCACATCGTTCCTGTTATTGACGCAGCGTTAAAAGATGCGGGAGTTACAGTTGACCAATTGGATGCTATTGCCTTTACCAGAGGCCCCGGATTGATTGGTTCTTTACTTGTAGGAACCTCCTTTGCCAAAGGGATGGCCTTGTCCTTGAATATCCCGTTGATTGAAGTGAATCATATGCAGGCGCATGTTATTGCGAATTTTACTTTCCGGGAGCAACAGCAAGCGGAGATTCCCGATTTCCCGTTTTTATGTCTGACGGTATCCGGTGGTCATACACAAATTGTTCTCGTAAAGGACTTCCTCAAGATGGAACTCATCGGACAAACACAGGATGATGCAGCAGGCGAAGCTTTCGACAAAATCGCTAAAATGCTTGAATTACCATACCCCGGAGGACCCTTTATAGATAAGCTTGCCGTGGGCGGAAACCCCTTTGCTTATAAATTCCCGCATCCACATGCACCCGGCCTCGACTTCAGTTTTAGCGGATTAAAAACTGCTGTGCTCTATTTTTTAAAGAAAGAAAGACTTCCTGATCCGAATTTCCCCGGAGATAAAATGGCGGATGTATGCGCAAGTGTTCAGGAAACCATCGTTAGAATTCTCATCAATAAAGTCCGGTTAGCAGCCAAAGAAACCGGTATCAGAACCATCGCTCTTGCAGGTGGAGTATCTGCCAACAGTCACCTCAGGAAAACAATTAAAGAGACCGGAACAGCCGAAAATTGGAAAACCTACATACCTGATTTTGAATTCTGTACTGACAATGCGGGTATGATTTCGGCATTCGCCTATCATAAATATCTCGCGAAAGAATTCTGTTCCATTGCTACCACGCCACTGGCCCGACTACCTTTATAAAAATCCAGAGTACTTTACCTGTTCACAAAAAACGAAAACAATTGCCCCACTTCGACTAAATCCTCCATAGCTTAGCAGTAACAAATTAAACAAAAAATGGACAATACTAAGCCGGGCGGCAATAATACAAACAAAGTGCTTATTGCACTACTTATCGCTTCTTTGGGATTAAACGGATGGCTCTTCATGAGCAAGACATCCATGCAGGATGATCATCGTGTAGAGAAAGAAAATCTCATCACAGCTAACCTTGATATTGAAAAGGAGCTGAACGATACGTACACAGAATTAAATCAATTTAAGGGCGTTAATTCCCGTCTTGACAGTCTGCTGTTGGAAGCAAATGGAAAGGTAGATGAGCAGAAAGCCAAAATTCAGGCGTTGATGCGTAAAGAATCTAATTCCACCAAACTCAATAAACAATTGCAAGCTGAAGTGGCGGAGTTAAAAAAATTACGTGATGAATACCTGGAAAGGATCGACGCTTTACTGGTAGAAAATGAAAATTTGAAACGCGAGAAAAATGAATTGACAAGTACCGTAGATTCCTTATCAAAAAATTTAGAGAGTACTGTCAATACCGCTTCTGTTTTACGCTCAGAGTATTTAAAAGTACTCGCCTTTAAAAAGCGCAATAACGATAAATACACTTCTACCGCGATGGCAAAACGTGCCAACAAAATCGAAACGTGTTTTACATTGCTGGAAAATAAAATCGCGAAAGCAGGTCAAAAAACTATTTATTTACGAATCATTGAACCGGGTGGAAAAGTTTTAGGCAACCGTTCAGAGGGCAGCAGTAGTTTTAAGAATGCGAGTACGTCTGAAGAGATGCTCTTCACGGTTTCTAAAGCCATTGACTATAAAAACGAAAAAGATAATTTCTGCATGGAATTTGAAGAGCAGGACCGGATATTTACCGCCGGCACTTATACTGTTGAATTATATGTTGACGGTAGTTTTTCCGGAGTATCGTCGATTGTATTGAGGTAAAAGTAGAAAACACATAAAATTACAGGGGTCATTTTTCATCGGATGACCCCTGTTTTTTACCGGCTATACTGTTATTGTGAAGAAATGAATTTCCTGAAATCCTCCTCGGGACACCTTAAATTAAATTTCAAAGAGTTCTTTGACTTTTCGTTTTTCGTCAGATAGTAGCAGAATACGGGTTATCAGTTCATGGTTAGGCGTAAGAAGGCTGATTTAATGGATATTTAGAATGATTTCTATGAGTCTCTCCGGGCTCATGCTTGATTTCTTTCCCTTAAGACTTCGTCCTGGTACATTATATAATAAATGCCACAAAATTCAAGCAACAATATGATGATACTTGATTTGTTATACCAACTTCCTCTGAGAAATGTGAACTGTATTCACATGCCAATGACTTAAGAGTATGTTTCCTGTGTACTTCATGACAACGTTAGATCGTCAGACCGGAGATAGACCTTTCTTCCACAACAGCCCTGTAGGGGCGGTATCTCTGTAAGAAAGGAAATCCTCTTCTCCCACCAATGCCGGCACCCGACCTTAGGTCGGGTGCCGGCGGTTATATGGAGAGGAGGACATTGTCAGTTACAGAGATACCGCCCCTACAGGGCTGTTGCAGAAAGATATGTTTGCTGAGTGCTGTACTTTAGTTCGGCTGGAACCGAGTGAGATTATATATGCAGAAATAAATACTGAGTTCTGACAGCTAAACCACTACTACTAAGCTTGTACGACAATGATTCCAGGACATGTATAAAGCTATGACTAAACACACCCGGGACACTCTAAGTCACCCATGAATTTTCAGTATAAGGCTGTTTTTCTATTCATTGCAAAATCAATGCTTTTTATACAGAAGTCAGGCGGCTATACTGTTACTGCGAAGAAATGAATTTCCTGAATTTACAGTTTACAATAAACATAATAACAACTTTTGAACCTCACAATAAACAAGGATTGGCAAATGTCCCCGAATAAAACGTGAATTTCAATTATGATAAATAAAATACTTTTCACTTAGCAATAATTTTACATTTTTAAAAGTCGCGCACAAAACAGCGTATCTGCTCCTTCTGTTGAGCCTTGGAAGAATTGCATACTACTCAAAACTAATCCATGATCTTTTATCAGTGCATCCATCCGGTCTTCGTTTTCAGATTTAAAAACAGAACAGGTGATGTAAATTAATTTCCCACCCGGTTTCAGCATACCTGCCAGTCGTGTGGTAATGGCTTCCTGTAATGAAACATAGTGGTTGAGTTTTTCTTCAGTGAAGAAATGCATCTGTTCCGGACTACGTGGCCATGTTCCGGATCCGCTGCAAGGCACATCGGCGATTATACCATCAAATTTATTCTTATAAAAATCGTCGTTTTCTGACGAGGTGAGATCCAACAATTTCATGGTATAGTTTCTCACTCCATTTCTACGGAAGCGTTCTTTCAGGTTCTCGAGGATCGATTTTCGGTTATCGCTCACCGTGAGTATCACACCGGGCACTTTATCCAGCAAGAGCAGGCTCTTCCCTCCTGAAGCCGCACAGGCATCGAACCAACGCTCTCCCGTTTTCGCATCCATCATCGTTGCTGTCTTCTGAGAGGATAAGTCTTGTATTTCGGCCATCCCCTTCTCGAAAATACCCGTCTCTTCGAGTTTTGAAGCAGGATCAGTGCTCCAGGCATTTTCCAAATCCTTATGACGTTGATAGGGAATCCCGGCTTTGTTCAAAGCTGCATCTGTCTTTTGAAACGCAGAGCTCTTTACGCGAATCCATACTTTTGGTTGTTGTAAAAGGGCTAAAGAAAAGGTCTCCCTATCGAGCAATGCACTTGTTAAATTTCCAAAGGGAAAAATAAGTTCATGGCTACATTCAGGAAAAGCTGACCGGAGCTGATTTAATTTCTCATTCAAACCCTCTTCAGGATTCCTGCCGGAAAATTCTTCTCCTCCGGATTGAAGGATAAGGTCTGTAATGGGTAACCGCTGCGCGTTGATGAGGTAAAAAGCCCAATAAATTCTTTTCTCATCGGGAAGACTTTTCAATAGAGATGCTGTCCGAAACCAGGCATAACAAATCTCCTTTATCCAACGCCGGTCGCGGGAGCCGTACTTTTTATCCTTCCTGAATTGATTCCGCAGAAAATGATGTAAGGGCATTGACCCGTCATATTCCCGGAGGAAAGCGAGTGAAGTATGTATATAACTATGCATGATTAAAAGATTTTTTTAATAGGTAAAGAACAAAAAAAAAGACCGAATAATACCGGTCTTTCCATTTATGTTAGCTGGTTTCAGATATCCATTTTCAATTGTGACTTATCATCTTTCGACGCCGGCTGGAACAATTCCGGTTGTTTTTTACGGAGCTTCGTTTCTTCCTCTGCAGTAGCTGCGATCACCTTCAAAATCGGGAACTTGGTGATGACATTCCCCTGCACGCCTCTGGCTTTTATCAGCTGGCTGCCGAAATGCACCACGGATTCCAGATTTCTCAATTTGGGTTTCGGGCGCAGTTTAATGATGACGGTAGGTCCATCTGCAGGAGTGCTTACTGAAAGGTAGAGCACTTTACTCCCTGCTGCACCCTTGGTGAGGTCATACACTTTATCACGCGTTACTCCGCCTATTGTAAATCGCTTCATCATGATTGCACCACGTGCTCCATCCTGATAAATCATATTGTACACCGTTTGTTCATCCAGGTCTTTTCTGAAGATGGCCACATGAAGGATGTCTTTTCCAACATATCCTTTTTCCTGAATGCGTGTCACCACCAGTTTTCCATCACCGGTAATGGCTATAACGTCATCAATATCCGAACAATCGGTGATAAATTCATCCTTCTTCAATCCATAGCCCACAAAACCCTCAGCACGGTTGATGTAGAGCTTTGAATTATTGATGACCACTTTCGAAGCGATGATATTTTCAAATTCTGAAATGACCGTTCTGCGTTCCTTGCCCTTTCCAAACTTCTTCAGCAGATTTTTAAAATAGTTAACGGTATACGTCTTGATATTATCCAGATCACTCTTGACCAGACCAATTTCTTCTTCCAGTCCACGGATATGTTCATCTGCTTTAAAGGCATCGAACTTAGAAATACGCTTGATTTTTATTTCCGTCAATTGCACCACATCTTCATCGGTAATCTCTCTGAAGAAACGCTTCTTATACGGCTTCAACCCTTTATGAATGGTTTCGATAACAGCTTCCCAGGTTTCACATTCCTCGATGTTGCGATAGATGCGTTTCTCTATAAATATTTTCTCCAGGGAACTAAAATGCCATCCTTCCTCGAGTTCTGCCAGTCTGATTTGCAATTCACGGCGCAAGAGCTCCTGTGTATTCAAGGCACACAATCGTAGAATTTCATTCACCGATAAAAACTTCGGACTACCATCAACAATCACGCAGGAATTGGGTGAAATGCTGACTTCGCAATCGGTGAAAGCGTAAAGTGCTTCTATTGTTTTATCGACATCTTCCGAAGATTCCGGATGCAGGTGAATGATGATCTCCACTTTCGCGGCAGTGTTATCTTCTACCTTTTTGACTTTGATCTTTCCCTTCTCATTCGCCGTGAGAATAGAATCGATGAGAGAAGAAGTAGTAGTTCCGAAAGGGATTTCACGGATCGCCAGCATTTTCTTACTCAGCTTTTCAATGACGGCACGCACGCGTATTCGACCTCCTCTTAATCCTTCATTGTATTTTGAAAAGTCGGCTACCCCACCTGTTATAAAATCCGGAACGATACTTACTTTTTTTCCTCTGATAATATCAATGGAAGCTTCAATCAGTTCACAGAAATTATGCGGCAAAATTTTACACGCCAAACCAACAGCAATTCCTTCTACACCCTGTGCCAGCAACAAGGGGAATTTCACCGGAAGTGTGACCGGCTCTTTATTTCTACCGTCATAGGAGGCCTGCCAGATACTCGTCTTCGGATTGAAGACTACTTCCAGTGCAAATTTACTTAGCCGGGCTTCGATGTAACGTGCGGCAGCGGAACTGTCACCGGTATAAATATTACCCCAGTTTCCCTGTGTATCGATGAGCAAATCTTTCTGTCCCATTTGCACCAGGGCATCACCGATACTCACATCACCGTGGGGATGATATTTCATCGTATGTCCGATCACGTTCGCCACTTTATTGTATCTGCCGTCTTCGAGTTCCCACATAGAATGCAGCACGCGGCGCTGAACGGGCTTCAGTCCGTCGTCCAGATAAGGCACTGCCCTTTCCAGTATCACATAAGAGGCATACTCCAGGAACCAGCTTTCATACATCGTAGCTACCTGACCGTGATGATCACCGGGACCGTGTCCGTTGGATTGCAATTTATCTTGTGTCATTCAATTTTCTTCTTAAGGTATTACAGTAATAAAAACGATCAGGCTTCAACGGTTTCAGATTCCGTGATCTCCTTTTCTTCCGGCAGCGGCTCTAGTTCTTCCTCTATGCGCAAATTGCGGATGATAAATTCCTGACGTTCCGGAGAATTTTTTCCCATATAGTAATCTAACAAGCCATGCAAGGATGTCTCGCCGGTCAGGATTACAGGATCGAGTCGCATTTTACGACCAATAAAATTCTTAAACTCATCGGGAGAAATTTCACCGAGTCCTTTGAAACGGGTAATTTCCGGCTTCGCTCCCAGCTTCTGCATCGCCAGTTGTTTCTCCATCTGACTGTAGCAATAAATCGTTTCCTTTTTATTTCTTACACGGAACAAAGGTGTTTGCAGGATAAAGACGTGACCATTCTTCACCACATCCGGAAAAACTGAAGGAAGAAAGTCAGCAATAAAAGACGGATATGCATTCCGTCCACATCGGCATCGGTAGCGACAACAATCCGATTGTAACGCAAATTCTCAATGGTATCTTCGAGGTCGAGTGCATTCTGCATGAGATTGAACTCTTCGTTCTCATACACGATCTTCTTCGTAAGGCCGAAACAGTTCAGCGGTTTTCCTTTCAGACTAAACACTGCCTGTGTATTCACGTCACGGGCGATCGTGATAGAACCGGAAGCAGAATCTCCCTCGGTAATAAACAAAGTTGTTTCGAGACGCTGTGGATTCTTCAGATCGTTGAGATGGACACGACAATCGCGAAGTTTTTTATTGTGGAGATTGGCTTTCTTAGCGCGTTCGTTGGCCAGCTTTTTAATCCCGGCGATCTCTTTACGTTCCCTTTCACTCTGCAGGATTTTCTTCTTCCAGGCTTCGGCGGTTTCCGGATGCTTGTGCAGGAAATTATCCAGTTGCTGCGTTACAAATTCATTGATCCAGTTTCGCAGCGAAGGTCCCCCGGGGAAGGTATTCAATGAACCCAGTTTCGTTTTCGTTTGCGATTCAAACACAGGCTCCTGAATGCGGATACTTACTGCTGCAGTGATAGAAGTCCGTACATCACTCGGATCAAAATCCTTTCCATAAAAATCACGTGCTGTTTTAACAATCGCCTCTCTGAAAGCAGCCAGATGGGTTCCACCTTGCGTCGTGTGCTGACCATTCACGAAACTATAATAATCTTCACCGTAGGACGTAGTATGCGTGAATGCCACTTCAATATCCTTTCCTTTGATATGAATGACGGGATACAAAGCTTCATCGCTGATATTCGCTTTCAACAGGTCCATGAGACCGTTTTCACTCCTGAACTCCTGACCATTCAGCATAATTTTCATACCGACATTCAGGTAGCAATAATTGCGCACCATCGTTTCGATATACTCCATCCGAAAATCATGATCAAGGAAAATATCTCCGTCGGGATAAAAAGTCACTTCAGTACCGTCTTGCAGGTCGGTGGATTGATCGTTCTTCTGTTTCTTCAATTCTCCCCGTTCAAACTCGGCCCAGGTTGTTCTTCCATTTCTGACACTCTGCACACGGAAAAAACTCGAGAGCGCATTCACCGCCTTCGTACCCACTCCATTTAAACCCACTGATTTCTGAAAGGCCTGACTATCGTACTTACCTCCGGTGTTGATCTTACTCACGCATTCCACTACTTTCCCCAGCGGAATACCGCGACCATAATCACGCACACGCACACGACCTTCACGGACTTCAATTTCTATCGTTTTACCATAGCCCATGACATATTCATCGATACAATTATCAATGACTTCCTTCATCAGGACATAAATACCATCATCCTTCGCTGATCCATCACCCAGTTTACCGATATACATTCCCGGACGGAGACGTATATGTTCCTTCCAGTCAAGTGATTGTATACTATCCTCTGTGTAATTATGATCCAATGTTGCTTGCTTCTTCGCCATTTCTTAGTGCTCTATTGTCTTTTGCAAATCCAGGTGCAAAATTCGGAAAAATTCACCCGTCGATTTCAAAGTTATCTCAATGCTATCCACAAATTCATTCATTCCGCCTTCCGTTATCAACATTTCCCCTGTGAAAATTTTTCACTAATCCTTGAAGATGTTAAAAATCAAGCGTTAATCACTTTCAGTTTTTCCTGAATCCGCCTTCTTTCTCGCAAAATAGTTAATAAAATCCTCATTCCAAAATTGGGAACGTCATTTACTTTAATTCCCAATACGCCTTTTACATTGATTTTTAAACCATTACAAATAATAAAATTCAAATTTGAATTGAGGCCGACATGCCTTTCTTCAAACCATTCGCATGGAGAACAAGGTAAATCTTCAAGTCGGTGAACATAAACAGACCTTACTTCAACATATTAGATAAAGGGACCTGACAGTTTCCAATACTTTTATAATAGATTTGTATAACTCCCATTTGAATTTAATATCTACTATTAATCATGAAAAAACATTTACTTTTTACTTCGATTATTTTCATTGGCTCTCTAACACTTCAGGCACAACATATTGAAACCACTTTAGAGGCAAAACAAACACTTTCAACAAAAGACCGGCTGTTTTTCATTGAGAACAAAGGACAATGGCCAACTGAAGTACTGTTTTTATTACAATCAAGCGGATTGAATACATGGATCACTAAAAAGGGGATGTTGTATGAGTATTACAAAACTGAGGAAATTGAACTTTCGGGATCTAAAGAAAAACCAGAAAGTATTCCGGACAAACACCGGCACAAAAATTACAAACGTTGGGGACAAAGAGTATCCTATTCACTCCTTGGAAATAATATTGAAGTAACCACACTTGGTAAACAAAAACAAGAAGGTTATTATAATTATTTAATTGGAAACGATCCCGGCAAGTATGCAAGTTATGTAGGCTTATATAAAGAAGCTGTTGTTCAAAATGTTTATGATGGTATTGATATGCGCTATTATTTTGATAAAGGAACTTTACGCTATGATTATATTGTTCATCCCGGGGCTGACCCGGGTCAAATACATTTTAAATTAGAAGGAAGCGATAAAAATTTTTTGAATGAAAGAGGCGAACTGGTATTTTCAACTTGCTTTGGAGAAGTAAAAAATGCCGACTTGTATTGTTATCAACAACAAAATAAGAAACAGGTGTCTGCTAAATTTATTGAAACCGGCAATAGTTTTTCATTTGCATTAGGGGCCTACGATAAAAATCAAACTTTAATTATTGATCCGCTAATTTATTCTACTTATGCAGGAGGGAATGGATGGGACGAATGCAATGCGCTCGTCCTGGATAGTGTAGGAAATGCATTTATTACTGGGTCAACCGGAGCTGCTGACTATGATATTGTTCCGGGAGGATTTCAAACTATTTATTCAGGTGGGAATTTTGATATTTTCCTTACAAAACTAAGTGCTACAGGTTCCAATTTGGTGTATTCCACATTCCTTGGCGGAATGGCTACTGATCAATGTTATAATATTGTTCTTGATGACGCCGGCAATTCCTATATTACAGGAAGAACAAATTCCACAAACTTCGCTACAACCGCCGGGTCATTACAACCATCCATAGCAGGAGACTTCGATGCATTTGTCACCAAAGTGAATTCTTCAGGAACCGCATTGGTCTTTTCAACCTTTTTGGGTGGTAGCTTGATAGATGCAAGCTATTCAATCACGATTGACACAGCAGGAAATTCATACATGACAGGTTATACAACTTCTTCTGATTTTTATACATCACCAGGGGTTTTTCAATCTACCAACAATGGCCAGAGTGATGTATTTGTTATGAAACTCAATGCCACCGGTACAGCCATTTTATACGCTACCTATATTGGTGGAAATGATAATGATTTTGGTTATTCAATCGCAGTTGATAATTTTGGAAGTGCCTATATAACAGGAGCGACGTATTCTACCAATTACGATGTAACTGTTGGGGCGTTTTCAAATACACTGTCAGGAAACAGAGATGCTTTTATTACTAAATTAAGTCTTACAGCTTCATTTTTAGTTTATTCCACATATTTAGGTGGTGTTAGCAGTGATTATGCATTAGCTATCACCATTGACCCTTCCCGTAATGCTTATATCACAGGCTCAACCCTCTCTTATGATTATCCAATTACAGTTTCGTGCTACCAGTCGGTAAAAGATGGCGCCTCTGATATTTTCATTACTAAAATAAATGCTGCCGGAACCGCCTTATTGTATTCAACATTTATTGGAGGAGTAGGATCTGAAGCCGGGAATGCGATTGTCCTTGACAATTCCCTCAATGTATTTGTTTCAGGTAGTACTTCTTCAGATGATTTTGATATCACATCCGATGCCATTCAACCAATTATTGGTAGTAACAACGATAATGATGCTTTTGTTATTAAACTTAACACCACCGGAAGTAATTTGATTTATTCCACTTATTTTGGTGGAACTGATTTTGAACTGGGAGATGCCATTGCAATTGATGCAGCAGGCTACGTATACATTGCAGGAAGTACTAAATCTAGCGATTTACCAATTACTCCCGGATCATTTCAAACAACGATCTCAAATAATGATTATGAATCTTTCGTCAGCAAAATGTGCTTGTCGGGTCTCGGTTTGACTTCATCTTCAAACTCCGTGAGTCAAGTACGTTGTATTAATACACCTATTACAACCATTTCCTATACAGTTGGCGGAACCTCTTTCGCTACAAATGTCATCATTACAGGGCTGCCACCTGGAATAACCGGCACCTGGACATCGGATACTGTTGTCATAAGTGGAACTCCAATTTCCAGTGGTATTTATAACTATACAATAAGTGCCAGTCTTGATTGCGGAGGTGTTTCAGTCAAAACCGGGGTATTGGAAGTGATTCCGGCTGTAGGAGTAGGTCCGGCTTCATTGTCTCCCTCACTTTGTGTAAATACAATGATGCCCAATATCACCCACCTGACTGTAGGAAATCCGATCGTTCAGAGTATTGCCGGACTTCCAACCGGAGTATTTTTAACTTTTTCTGATGATACGCTTATCCTGCAAGGCATTCCTACAACTTCCGGAATTTATAATTATACAATAACAATGGGTCTATGCGGCCCCTTAGTAAATGCTACCGGTACCATTATCGTTAACGTTTGTGCAACCATTGAAGAAGGGTTGAAAAACAACGTCTTCACTATCTCTCCCAATCCTTCCGAAGGCGTATATCAAATAACTTGTGAAAATGGATTTCCGAAAGAAGCAATCCTTGAAGTCTATGATATGGCTGGGAAAGTAATACAAAGCAGGGTAATTTGTAACGAAAACAACATTCAATTGGACATTACCAACGCACATGGCGGCATGTATATTCTTAAAATAAGAGCGAATAAGAATCAGGGAATTGAACGATTGGTAAAGTTATAAAATGTGATTTACTACTATTTAACTTTTAAAGAATACTACTTTCAAACTACCTTCCCTACCATTCACTAGCTCCAAAAAGCTCTAAATAGTTTTAACTTATGCATCAAGTTAATTGTATTAAGATTACAATATAATAAATCCTTTCAAGTGACGTTGTAATGACCAATGAAACCATTTCTCATCCCAATTATCCTTATCGCCCTTAGTTTTACACAGTGTTCGGGTCAAACTGATAAGTTTATTCCACCTACACCAGAAATTACAAACAGTATGACTCAACCAATTGAACATCACAAATACTATTCTAAAACCGATACGTCTTCACTTAAATTAGCTGACGAAGAATGGAAAAAAATCCTCCCCGATGATCTTTATCAAATCGCCCGTCATGCGAATACAGAACGAGCGTTTACCGGTAAATACTGGGACTATGAAGGATTAGGCACCTACTATTGCGCCGCTTGCGGGAACGCTCTTTTCAAATCCGATTCGAAATTTGCTTCCGGTTGCGGATGGCCGAGTTTTTACGAAAGTATTCGTCCAACCAGTGTAAAGTACCATGAAGATAAAAGTTATGGGATGATTCGTGTAGAAGTGGTTTGTGGAAGATGCGACTCCCACCTCGGACATATTTTTGACGATGGCCCCCCTCCTACCGGAAAACGGTTTTGCATGAATTCAATTAGCCTGGATTTTGAAGGTGACGCGGAGAAAACACCGGCAGAAAAAACGAAATAATTCCTGACCGGAAAAAGCTACAGCGTCACGAGCATTTTATCAATGCGCTTCAAGGGGCCTCTGCAGGTTTCACCGTGACAAGACTGACAGGTTTGAATCAGATTATTGTGCAAGGCTAATCGATCTTCCGGCTTTGCCTCATACAATTTGTTGATGGTAGAGATGTACGTCTTTGCCATTCCCTGAAAAAAATCTTCCTCAATATGCATACTACGTTTTGCATTCAGCATTTTATCAAAGCTGCCATCATAGGGAGCCAGTTCCTTTCCTTCACGGATAGCGATGGCATTTTCCTCCGCCAGTGTTGCCATCTTGCGCATGAGGAGAGAGAGTTCACTATCTCCATTTGGATTTAGTGGGGCACATTCCTGATCTGCTTTTTTGCTCTTCTTGCTTACAACTATGCAGGGTCATAATGAGGGCCAGGAAGAAGATAAATGTAACTTTTAGTTGCATGTCTATACTCGTGAAATAGTCCACTAAAGTACAACAAATTCTCCTGAGTTCCGAACCGGGGCACCTTTATTTAAAATCCGAAGAGTGCTATGACAATCCTCAGCGTTGTTTATTTGCAGTGGGAAGAATTAATTATCGTCAGAACGGAGATGGATATATCTTACTAATAAGCCCTGTAGGGGCGGCATCTCTGTAACCGACAAACTTCCTTCTTCTTTCAACCGCCTGCATCCGACCTCAGGTCGGATGCAGGCTGGTGGGGAAGATGATTTCTATTACAAAGATGCCGCCCCTACAGGGCTTCTACACTCAAGACTTCTCAATGATGTCTTATCCCTTCCAGATTCCATGGGAAAACATCTATAAGAAAACGACTAGGGCGCGGGAACTACCGGAATCAACTCCAGCGTATCCACAGGGATCGTATCGACAGGTTGCACGAATTCCAAGGCGGGTCCGGCCAATTTGATGAAGGGCTGCAGACTATCGGCTTCTATTTGTGGGATTTTCTCACGCGTTGCCAGGCGGCCCGCTATGAGTTTGAAATAATTTTCCATATAAGGTTTCAGATTCCCATTGGGATCGAAGCGATAGCGGAAATACTTCGGACTCGGAATCAGGCTTGACAAGAAAATACTCTCGCCAAGGGTCAACTCATCGGGCGACTTACTGAAATAAAAACGCGAGGCCTCACCAATGCCATACACATTGGGTCCCCACTCGATGATGTTCAAATAGACTTCAAACATCCGCTCCTTGCTCACTAATCTTTTTGATTCCATCAGCCAGACGATCATGATTTCTTCAATCTTTCTGCTCACCGACTTATTCCGGCTTAAAAACACATTCTTCACGAATTGCATACTGATTGTACTTCCACCACGAGCGAACCGCTTCTCCTTGATATTGGTAATGATAGATTCCTTAAACGCTTCCTCCACAAAACCATTGTGATTCATAAACGAAGGATCTTCCGCTGTCAGGACGGCATCCTGCAGGTATTTTGAAATAAAAGGTAAGGGTGTAAAATAAGGATTCTCCGGACCCACTTCAAAACTCCGCACCGGACGTTCCTTATCCATTGCTAAAAAATTAAACGGTGAACTGATCTTGGAAAAATTCTCTGTCCCGTAACTTTCAATTTTCAGTTTATCACCAGTCATCGATGAGTTGAAAACAAGGCCATCAGGGCTATCTACCGGCAGATCTACATGCAACGTATAGGCGAGACCTCCGCTTGCTCTGAACCCTTTAAAGGTATAAAACATGCCCTCCGGCAAGGCATTAAATACATCCTGTGCATTTCCTGTATTAAAATCGGTTAGCAGACGGAAGCGACGTTCCGGTTGACGGCTATACGATGCTGTTATATTTACGGGAAGTTCATTGAGTGTAAAAACCGTACCTCTTTTCAAACCTATGCTATCTTCATCGGCAAATGCAAGGACATCGAATTTCATTAATGGAATCCTCACATCACCGGGAGCGATGCGCCAGTGATTCGCCAGAAAATTATGAATTCTGAAATCACTTTTCACTTCCACGTTTCCACGATGCTCCATTGCGGAGAAAGCCACATGGGCGGAATCAAAGCAAATTTTAAATCCGTCAAACAGATCGAAAAAGGGCAAGGCAAATTCACCACCGCGCGTCTTGCGTAGGGAGAAATCATACCTGCTCCTGTCGGGATCTGCAACACCATTTACCAGCCAGAGGTTCACGCCTTCTTTGGAAGAAGTGATGATACTCGATTTAAATTCCCTTCCATCAAAATACAATTCGGGGATCTGCACCATCTCTTCCACATCGGCTCTTTTATACACAATTCGAAATTGCCGGAAGGTAATACGTTCATCGAAAAGCTCATTCACTTTCTCGAGAATCCCCATAAATCGATCATTGAATCCGGAAGTTGAAGTGGAGAGTGTAGTATCGGATGCGGCCCCCCCTTTTCTTTTCAGCAGAAAGGAGAAGTTATCGCTATTTGCTCTACGTACCAGCTGAATGCGACCGGTATCCACGAGCAGTTCTCTAACGCCGGGGCGCAGCCGCAATAATTTTGAAATGCTGATCTTTGCCTGGAGGCGTTTTATAGTAATCAGCGTATCACCATTTTCCGGAACCAGACTGATATCCTTCAACACCAGATCACGGATACCACTAAAATCCGCTTCTGCAATGATCAACTCCGCATTGTACTTTTCACTGACTTTTACTTTAATCTTACCCACGATAAAATCAAGTACCGGTTCGCGGATCAGCAACAATGTAGTTGCCAACAGAAAAAACACAAAAACAACTATCAATACCCATTTAAACGATTTCATCCATCAGCGCATTTACAACAGTGAGCACATCTCCATAGAGGCGAAAATAAGAAAGCAAATTTAATTTCACACTTAAGCAACAGGAAAATTAGCCCGAAAGTTTGAAAACAAAGAGGCTGCTCCCGTGAAGGAAACAGCCTCAATGACTTTATATTATTCTTTTTTCAATGCTTGCGAAGCAGTCGATCAATCCTCCTTCATTTAATGGATGAAGGTTGGATGGTTGTACCTACCCGAAATGCAATGAACTATTAGTTACTTTTTAAGCAACGGCTAACTTCACCAGATCTACCATTCCGTAGCCCTGCTCACTCATGGCGCCTACTCCTGATTCCCAGATAAATTTCTGAACATCAGGGTGTGCGTGCAATGTGAAAGGTAAAAGATACCCCATCATCGTACTTCCATTGGCTGCACGGTAATAGCGTGCGAATTTCTTTCCTGTTTCATTGAGCTTCTGCACGTATTCGTGGTCAGGCTGCGCATCGAATTCAGCGAAATTGTTGAGATCTGCTTCAGAATATCCTGCTTTCTCCATTCTGTCGAGGGTTTGCTCGTAAAGAATGTCAGAGAACTCCTGAGAGGTAGGATCAATAGTGATCTGACTCTTTTCAGGGTCTTTGTGAGGATCAACAAGAATCATCGGGCTGATGCAGAGGTAACGCATTTTAGTGTTGAACTCCGGATCCTGAATGATTTCATGACTTCGCGGCATGAGATTCATTTTGCCTACAGCCAGGTAAGGCATTTCAAAAACTTTTGCTACTAATTGCTCCATCTGCTCTGAGCTTCTGGCTGAAAGCACCAGGGTCACTTTAGAAGACAGAAAACGCATGAAGCCGTTCTGAATCTTAGAAGTCCCTTTCAGACTAGAGAAATTGAACAAATTGCGGTCGCCTCCGAATCCATCAATAATCTGGTAAAGGCTTTCTGCAATTAATGTTTGGTGATGCAGTGGGATCGTATTTGCCGACATCTGATCACGTAGAAATGAGATTTTTACACGCATTTTTTTATGGTTTTTAAAATAACAATTCGTTAATATTCCATGTTTATGCCAAAAATCTGAAAAAAGCAAAAATTATTGATTATAAATAAATTAAGTTATAAAATGGCTGTGTAAAAGCTTCTAAACGAACAGTAAATTCCCAATTTGGGAGGCTGTTTTCCTAATTCAGGAACTGGTTTCATTGATCACTTCTTGCCACTGGCTTTATACAATATTTCCTTTTCTTCCTTAGAAAGGCTATCGAAACCGGACTTATTTATCTTATCCAGAATACGGTCAACGAGCTCCTGACTGGCGATGCCTTCATGCAGATCATCGGAATTATACCGGCCGCGACCGGATTTAACGACCGTCATTTTCACCGGTTTTGATCTCAATTTCATAGTGGAGAGTCCGGTCAACCATGCTGTAAGATCCCGACCTTTCCGCAGTTGTACAATCATCAGGTAACCGAACAAAGCACCTCCAAGATGGGCGATATGTCCGCCTGCATTTCCGAGAGGAATAGAAATAAAATAAAGGACGATTGAAAAAATGGCGACATACTTCAATCTCACCGCACCAAAAATCAGCAAGTGCACGACATAATCCGGCAAGAGTGTAGCCACTGCGACCAGCACCGCGATGACTCCTGCAGAAGCACCCATCAGATAGCTGCTTGAAACAGTTCCATCGAAAGCCGGCAGAAGATTAAATGAAATCACATAAGCGAGGGCACCCACCAATGCTCCTGCCACATACGTAGCCCAAAGTTTTGCATTGCCTAAATACTCGGTAAAGAGGCGACCGGTCCAAAAAAGAATAAGCATATTAAATAAAATATGAAGCAGTCCGGTATGCAAAAACATATAGGTGAGGAATGTCCAGGGTTGACGCAGCAGCGCTGATAAATCAGCCGGCAGACTCAATTTCATCACCACCCACTCCACGGTTCCATTATCGGCACCGGCCAGAAAGAAAACAGATCTTGAAACGGTAATCAATAAAAATACGGCACAATTAATCAGCAATAAGCGGTACAAGGCTTCTGCACCTGTAAACTGCATTTTGATATCATCCAGTAGTTTACTCATCGTTTAATAATCATCCTGATAGGGCCGGTACATATTTTTTCTCCACGAGCGAATAAGCAAATAACCAAAGAGCATTCCACCGAGGTGAGCGAAATGTGCAACATTATCTGAAGGATTATTCTGAATGCCGCTATACAATTCAAACAACCCATACAACATCACAAACCACTTCGCTTTCATTGGAATGGCGAAATAAATATAGATAATTGTATTGGGAAACATCATTCCGAAGGCCAGCAATACACCGAAGACAGCACCGGAGGCTCCCACGGTAGGGATATCCGCCTTTCTTTCCACGAGACCCTGAGCAAATGCACTTGCAGTATTGATCATCTCGGGATTAGAGGGCATCGCCGCCCAGTTCGTTAATAATTCATTGAGCGCTGCAATATCTTCACTTCTCAAAAAGCTTTGGTATTTGGTGACCAACATCTTAAAATCCATCGGCTGCGGATGCGCGAGAAAAAGATCAACGCTATCCTGCATCTTTGAAATATCGTACCAGGAAAAAATGGTATGAATAAACGCGGCACCAAGTCCCGTGATGAGGTAATACGTTAAAAACTTCTTCCCTCCCCAAACATTTTCCAGCACATTGCCGAACATCCACAGCGCAAACATATTGGAAAAAATATGCAACATACTTCCGTGCATGAACAGATGCGACACAAACTGATACGGTTCAAACTGAGGACTGGTCACGAAATGCAGGCCCAGGTAGGATGTTAAATCCAGTCCCAGTTTACTCTCCAGGACCACCGTCGCGAGAAACATGATGCCATTAATGATCAACAGATTTTTTACTACCGGGGGTAGTATCTGCCAACGCATAGGACGAAATTGCTGATAGGACATAGGTATACTTTAACGGCGAAATTAACCGGCCGATTGCATAAACTGATTTAACTGTTCTGTTTCCAAACTCTTCAATATCACTTTTCCATTTACGCCATAAAAGGGCTGATCACAATGCAACAAATCGATGGCTACCTGACGCAGTTCACGTGAAGAATAATTCAATTGCTGTCGCAGGAGGAAGGATCTTGCCAGTGAGCGGGCCAGGTTTTCGTGGACCGGCAATTGCAATTTATCTTTATTCATTCTGTATTGCTCCAGCAAGGCCTGTAAGGTAGCCTGTTCAGAGCCGGGATCCAATCCACCGGGGACACCCTGCACCACAATCGTATGCTGACCAAACTCTGTAATATCAAAACCGATTTTTCGCAGATCTTCCTGCAGCTCTCTAACCAGCAGGAAATCATTCGGGCTCAGGTTGATTTGCGGAGGGAACAACTGCTGCTGCGAAGGGAGATGATGTTTCGAAAAAGCATAGAGGAATTTTTCGTACAATATTCTTTCACGGGCGGCGGGAAGATCAAACAAGACCAGACCTCGTGCGTGAGCGGCGGCCACAATACCCGGGCTCACCAGCACAAAGCGGAAATCATCGAGTTCTTCAAAAACGTTCAGCAGATCAATCACCGGATGATTTCGGCTATCCGCATGCGTTATCTCCTGCTGCACGGCAGTGTCTTTATGAACTTCCAGCCAGGCTCTCACATCCGATCGGGAAGTTTGAAAACTTCTTCCACCGAAATCTCCACTTGCCGGCTGTAAACCGTTGCCTTTTAGCTCCTGTTCGCGTTGTTCCTGACGGAAGGGATTATAATTGGGGTTGATACGGATTTGCGGCTGCACGGGCATCTCACTCAGTTTGGACAGGGGCAGATCGAAGGCCGGTTCTTGTTCAAAATCGAGAGATGGGGCCACACTGAAGCGACCGAGTGCTCTTTTTACAGCAGCTTTAATGATGGCATAAATTTCTTTATCGTGCTGAAATTTAATTTCCGTTTTTGTAGGATGAATATTCACATCGATATCGGCAGGATTCACCGACAACTTCAACCAATAGGATGGATAGGCTTCTTTGGGAATCAATGAATCAAAAGCGGAAGATACGGCATGATGCAGGTAATTATCTTTAATGAAACGATTGTTCACATAAAAGTACTGCTCTCCCCTGTTCCTCTTCGCGAACTCCGGCTTACCGATATAGCCTTCAATGCGCACGATCGTTGTTTCTTCTTCTACCGGCACCAGACGTTCATTGTACGCATTTCCAAAGATCGCAGAGATCCGCTGACGCAGATTGCCTGTACGTAAATCGAAAACCTGAGCTTCGTTATGGTGCATACTAAACGAAATATGCGGATTTGCCAGAGCGATACGGATAAACTCCTCCTGAATATGACGGGATTCGACGGGATTCGATTTCAGAAAATTTCTGCGGGCCGGCACATTGAAAAAGAGATTCTTCACGGCGATAGAAGTCCCGCCCGGCATCACTGCTGCTTCCTGAACCATGAAGGTTCCGCCTTCCACCACTACCCGCTGACCAAATTCAAATTCAGCACGACGCGTTTTCATTTCCACCTGAGCTACTGAAGCAATCGAAGCCAGTGCCTCTCCTCTGAAACCCATGGTATGCAGGGTAAAGAGATCATCAATTTTTCTGATTTTAGAAGTCGCGTGACGATCAAAACACAAGCGGGCATCTGTTTCACTCATGCCTGAACCATCATCAATCACCTGGATAAGGGTTTTACCGGCATCGAGCAAAATCAACTGCACGCGGGAAGCACCGGCATCCATGGCGTTCTCCAGCATTTCTTTCACCGCAGAAGCAGGACGTTGAATCACCTCACCCGCCGCGATCTGATTCGCGACATTCTCCGACAATAAACGAATAATATCAGCCATAAACTTCCGACAAAGGTAGTATTCGCCACAGGAGATTCCTGCATCAAAATCGAAGCTATGGATATTTTAACGATAGTATAATCAAGACTTTAAACTTTCGAATGATAAAAACGAATCATTTCGACAAGGAATAAAGCTATCTATAACTTTAAAGGTCGACTTATGGTAGTACCGAAAATTTGTCTCTTTTACCACTAAGGCACAAGAGCACTAAGAAGGCACTAAGGAGAATGAAAGCAATATCGGTTGTGGAAAAAGAATTTAATGAGTGTTAGGATTTTAGATTGCAAAGAGGCATTAGAAATTTTTCTTGACGCCGAAAAATATCATGCGTTCTAAACCGACTCGGATACCTTGGGGACGACGGGTATAGATGTAGCGCTCATCGGTGACATTTTTCACGGAGCAGGATATCTGAGTGTTGGCCTTTTTCCATTCATAGCTTAATCCGGCATCTACTGTATAAAAAGCGGGAAGTTCACCGGTGAGACCATTGGCAGCAGGGGCTTCGGTGTTCTTCACATCGGTAAACTGCGCACCGGTATATTGCATGTTCACATTAAATCTCAATCCGATGGGAGATAAAACCGAGAGTAAACTATTCCCTGAAATGGTGGGTGCATAGGGCAATGTATTCCCTTTAATATTCACTGCATTCTCTGCTGTTCCGATAAACCGATCGGCATCAAAAAGCGCTTCGGTATAGGTCATTGTAGTGAGGAGACTCAGCTGCCAGGGGGAGGAGATGATATTGGCTGAAGAAAAAGAAAGAGTTGCTTCTACTCCGGTACTTTTAGTTTCTCCGCCATTCACGAGACCAGCGCCGGTTCCTCCGGAAGATTCAGAAACAGGTATCACCTGATTTTCAAAATCGAGATAAAAGCCCGTGAGTTCCAGGTGAAGTGATTGAAAGAAATCTGCTCTGATACCCAGTTCATAATTCCAGCTCAGCTCCGCTGACAATTCCTGATCGACGCCATCTGTGGTGATTGCGTCCTTGATACGGGGAGGCGCGAATCCTTTATGTACTCCGCCAAACAAGCAGACCTTTTTAGCTGGATGGTACACGAATCCAATGCCGGGGATCACTTCAGACAATTGACTTCGGGTACTGATGACGGTATCTCTGGCCTGAGTGACACCATTCACTTTGTACTTTCCTCTGACAATTTCACGTGTAAAGTCCATGTATTCTACTCGTATGCCCGGAGAGATTTCCCATTTATTTCCCACATGAATCTGATCATAAATAAATGCACTATAACCTTGAATCGGACGGTACTCTTCGTCGCTGATTTCACCGGAGAGGGCGCCCGGTTTAGATCCATTCACCCGAATTTCGTGCGCTCTCTCCGCCATAAAACGAATCCCTGCACTCCACTCATGCCGCATCGATAATGCCTGAAAGGTATAACGGAGACGCAGATCCGCACCGGCCACATCAAAGGTACGGTATCTGTTTCCGGTACTGTTACGCATGTAAATCGCTCCCCCACTCACCGATTCATCTCCCCATGTCACCCCTGAATAATCTGATGGTTTGGGCAATAGCATTCCGGAAGAATCAAGGGTATTATATGCAAAATCCTGGCGCACCCAGTTCCGCTGTGTAGAATAGGCAAAGGCCAATCCTTCGATGCGCAATTGATCGCTTACATTCCAGGTATAAGTACCGGAGAGCGAATAGCGACGAATATGAAACTGATCATCCGGAGCAAGGCGTGCCACATCATACTGCCCGGATTGATACATGGACTCCGTCATTCCTATATAATTCGCATTTGAAAACTCATCGTACACACCGATTTTAATTCCCGCGACAGATCTTGCAGAGAGGAACCATCTGAACTTGGTCACCACATCGTTCATTCTCAAACGGAGCATTCCAAAATCATCCGTCTGTTTACGGAGATAATTCAACTGCACGCCGGTATTACCAATCGTTGTCCCGAAGCCCAGCATTGCACTGGCGAACCCCTGATCGCCTGCGGTAAGTTGCAGCACGCCCTTCTGCTCAGCGGGAGGATCAGCAGTCCGGTAATTAATCACACCGGCTATCGTGCGTGGACCAAATAATATCGAGGAACTTCCTTTCAACACCTCTACCTGCTGCATGCGATCAATAGAAGGAGAATAATACATCTCCGGCTCACCGTAAGGACTTAAGGAAACGGGCACTCCATCTTCCAGCACCATCACATAGCGGCTACGGTCGGGATCGAGTCCGCGGAAACCAATGTTCGGACGTAAGCCTAATCCCTCTTCATCCACTACATGCACACCCCCTACTTTGCGCAAGACTTCATTGCTGCTGAGTGGTTGGATTTTTTCAATTTGCTCTGCTGTCACCAGACTTGCTGCGCCGGGTAAATTCCGCATGGCATCGTAACGGGAACTAAAAATTTCCAATTGAGGCATCTCGCAATAGCCGGGATCCAATTTCAAATCGAGCAATGTTGTTTTGCCTGCTTCCAGATGCAATAAGGTATCGAAATCGGAGAAGCCAAGTCCGTGGATGACCAGTAAAAAATTTCCGGACGTTGTGCCCTTCAATTCAAAGCGACCATCTTTATCCGTTATTGTCCGAATGCCGGTATGCTGAAGACTCACCGAAGCACCATGAAGTTTTCTGTCCTGAATAGAAAGGGCTCCTTCAATAAACCATTGATTTTCTGAAGACTGGCCAATTGAATCCGATAATGAAACCAAGAGCAACAGCCATGTAAATAAGATAAACGGGCGATACATAGGGGATGCTATTTAGAATTAGTCTAAATAGTGGTGCAAAGAAAGTATGCGCATCGCAAAACTCAAAGCTTATTTAGAATAATTCTAAATGACTTTTGTCAGCAAAGTCAGAAGGTTGTTTTACAAATACTTAAAGAAAAGCAAAGCCGGAAAAGCCCTACGTACATGATAAATAATGGTCAGTATTTTCGTGCAAAGCCCTGTAGGGGCGGTATCTCGGTAACCGAGAAATTCCTAGCTCCCTCTAACCGCCGGCACCCGACCTTAGGTCGGGTGCCGGTATTGGTGGAGAAGATGATTTTCTTTCTTACAGAGATACCGCCTCTACAAGGCTGCATGGGGTGGTATCAAGACGGATAAGCCACCCGCACATGGTAAATACTGGTCAGCATTTTCTTAAAAATCTTTTTAATGGAAGATATATCGCGGTAGGTGATATCACAATTTTCAAACTGACCGGATTCAATTTGCTTGCTGATAATCTTCTCCACCAGGTTATCAATAGCATCCTGATCGTGGATGGGCAGACTGCGGGCGGCGGCTTCCACTGAATCAGCCATCATCAGCACAGCGGTTTCTTTAGAAAACGGACGCGGGCCGGGATATCTGAAATCATCCTCATTCGGAATCTGATCGGGGAAACTTTTAATATAGTTATTGTAGAAATACTGCACCATCATGGTTCCGTGGTGCGTGCGGATAAAGTCGATGATAATATCGGGCAGCTTATACTTCTTCGCTTTCTCGATACCTCTAATGACGTGACTGATAATAATCGACGCACTTTCATCGAAAGACAATTCATCGTGCGGATTAATTTGAGTACTCTGGTTCTCGATAAAATACATCGGCATATCCATCTTCCCGATATCGTGATAAAGGGCTCCCACTCTCACCAGCAAGGAATTTCCACCGATTTTATATATGGCAGACTCGGCGAGATTGGCTACTTGCAGAGAATGCTGGAAGGTACCGGGTGCTTTTAATCCCAAATCGCGTAAAAGTTCACTATTGAAATCCGTTAACTCCATGAGTGTAAAATCAGAAGTCACGCGGAAAGATTTTTCGATAAAGAAAATCAATGGATAGCTCAATAAGGTCAGCAGACAGTTAATTCCCAGCCACAAAAATTGCATGGGATTAATCTTGGTGATGGCGCCTTCATTCAGCAAGGAAAGTCCGACAAATGAAATCATATACGCCACAAAAATCAAACTAACGGCCAGGAATAGCTGAGAACGCTTTCTCATGTTCACAATACTAAAGATGGCCACCATACCTGCAATCACCTGCATGTACACGAAGTTAAATCCACCGGGGGCGACGGTTCCTAAAATCAGCATCGAGAGCACATGAGTAAACAAAGCGGTGCGGGTATCGAAGAAAGCACGGGTGATGAGTGGCAGGATACAGAGCGGCATCATCAGCATATTGACCCGGTTGCTCGCCAGCAATACCGAATAAATAATGCAGGTCAGGATAATCAACAAAAACAAGAGTGTAATTTTCCTGCTGTCGAAGAGGATATCTCTCCGTAAAATCCAGAGAAAAGTAACCAACACCGCAATCGCCGTAAAAACCAGCAAGAGATAACCCAGATAGAGCCAGGGCAAGGCGGCTTCTACTGTTGCTTCACCCTGAAAAACTTTACGCAGGGATTCGAGTTGATAGAATTCCCGTTCTCCTACTAATTGTCCACGCCGGATAATGATCGTTCCTTCCTGAACTTCCCCTTTCACCGGACTCAGCGAGCGCAGTAAGTCGCGGGTATAGGCAGAGGTCAGGTCGGCATCAAAAGCAAGGTTAGGACGAATAGCCGCGACCACCCCATTGTACAAATCCTTATTCGCTGTTCTTCCTTTATCCGACAACTCCTTCCGGACGAAATCCTGAACCTGCTCCATACTCAGATGCATCGATCTGTCGCTTTGAGATAAGGCTCCACCCTGCACCAAAGTTAATGGTTTGACCTTCTGCCGGCAGTGAATGTTTCTTCTCATCAAAAACACCAAAATCATACACCGACGCCACCGTTTTCACTGCCAGATCCACTTCCTCTTTCGGTAAATTCACCAGTTGCGTTTTCAACATGGCCATCACTGCATACTGAACCGTAGAATCCATTTTATAGAAAAGAGGCGCATCCTGATTGTACTTGGTCCGTTCGGCATCCAGCTCCGCATTCGATTTAAAGACAGGAAATGCAAAGGGGGCTCTTAAATCTTCATAATTCCAGGGTTGACCTGTCTTATAATTGTATTTAAAACGAACCTGTTGCGGCAGGAAGGAAGTAATAATAAGAATAGAAATCGACACCAGCACCACCCTGTAATAGAAGTCGTGTTTATTACTGATCGATATAAAAATTTTCCGCAGATTCATCCCGACAAAAATAGAAGTATAATTCAGAATTAGGGTTTTGGGGGAAGAATTACTTAACGAGATAGTCGCTTCGCCTTACTTTCGTCTTTTGGCTGATAATACACCTCATCCTTTAAATTAAATATTGGCTGACCACTCTCAGCTATCGGATTCATTTAACCACTGAACCGCCAATTTCTTGTAGGTGCAATTATGCCAGTTGTTTCGCCTACCTTCATTACTTCTTTAATTGAATAATTTTTATTTCACCGTCTGTATTCACAACAATTTTAAATGTTTCGTCCAAGCTACATCCGTCATCATAGTAGTATGCTTCATAAATATTTATTTCATTTTTGTCTATGAAAAAATAGCGTAATAGGGTATAAGAATCGCCACCTAAGTCGTTCCCATAAATATTTAATAATTTTCCTTTATTCGTTTTAGGGTCAAGAAGCATTAAATTACCATAATGTGCGTATGAATAATAACATTCGTAGATGCCCATGTCCGGCAAACGATACCTGCAACTGTCAATTGACCTTTGCATTAATGTATCCAGATTATATGCGTTTTTAAAATTGTCCCCAATTTCCAGTAACTCAGGCTTTGAGGTCTTGGCGATTTTATTGTTTTAGACAAATTGATAGCATCAAAACACTGTTCGATATTTTCAAACTCCCTGATTCGTTTTTTAGGTGGCCATAATTTTGTAAATCTCCTTCCCAGTACTTTGGATATTTAAATTTTTTTCAGGTCGGCACAACCAAATGGGAAATTCGCATTAATTGGTATTCTACTTGTGTCGGTTGGTAAAATTAAATTGTCCTTAGTTGCAGACGTGTCTACCGAATCTGAATTGTCAGCTGTTCGATTAGCACAAGACCAAATTGTCAAGCAGGAAAGTAGTATAATCAAAAAAAATTTCATACAGGTATTTTGTCGGTTCGTGTAAGTCTATTTACCATTGGCTGATAACTACTTATTACCTACCAATTTCGTCGATATCCGCTGACCATTTTCAAATTTAACTAAAACGAATTACCTACCTGTCGTCAAAGAGAATAATAAAATAAAAAATGAAACAAACCTATAAGCCGGGTTCTGTATTCCACCGGGTGGTGGACTCTTGTCATTTATCTGCGATGACGCTCACGCGCCACCTGAATCAGTCTACCCATTGGGGCAACTTCCGCAAGCGGAAGAAGATAGACGAGCAGCCCTGCTCCCCAACCTATTTGACCTTTCAGCCCACAAGGTTTACCCGCGTAGCCATCGCTGACTAAGCCGTGAGCTCTTACCTCACGTTTTCACCTTTCACCCACCCGTAGCTTGCAGGTGGGTTGTATATTTTTCTGTGGCACTATCTGTTCCCATTTCATTTCTAAAACGAGACCTTCCTGTTAGGAAGTGTGGTACTCTATGCTGCCCGGACTTTCCTCCCCTGCTTTCACAGAGGCGACAAGACAGTTTGTTTCATTGCAAAGATAGTTGCTTTTGTCCTGTCAATGCAAGCCAGTTGGAGAGAAGTTTTTTTCCGCAAGGGGTCAAAACAGACTCCGGATGAAATTGCATGCCATAGACAGGAAAAAGCCGATGCTTCAACACCATGATTTCATTGTCTTCATCCGTCGCCAGCACCTCCAGCACCTTCCGGAAAGAGTCGGATCCGGCACCCAGCTATGGTAGCGACCGGCTTCAAACGGTGTACTTATACCCTCAAAAATACCATGGGAAGGCTCCTTCATATACACCTTTCGACTCAGCCCATGCAGCACGAAATCCAGCTGCTTCAGTTTACCGCCAAAAGCCAGCGTGATCGCCTGATGGCCGAGACAAATGCCCAGCATGGGCTTCGACGTAAAATAACGTTCTATCAGCGGTATCAAAATACCGGCTTCATTGGGAAGGCCCGGACCGGGCGAAAAAACGAATCCATCGTATTTACCGGCCTCGGCTAATGAAATTTCATCATTCCGATAAACAGCAACATCGTCCTGCAGGATTTCCTCCAGGTACTGCCGCAGGTTGTAGGTAAACGAATCGTAGTTATCGAGGAGGAGGAGCATTTTTATAAGTACTGCTCAAATATCGGTAGAAATTGATGAAGTGTAGAACATCTGACAAAATAGCCGCCATCGGCCAAAATTTGAAAACGGCAAGAATAGCTTTTACTGGTCGTTTGCTTTTAAATGCGCTATTTTTGATTTTTCGATAATGTTTAGCTATCCTTCTTTCTAGGAGCAATAGCGTGCTTGGAATGATCGGTAATAAAACCTTATATGCCATTTTTATGAAAACCACATCTATTAGAAAACTTTTTTAATATTATTTGGGATTGAATTTCTTCAAATCGTTTATAAATAAAAAAATGAAACTTCTCTACTGTCTGTCCTGAAATAGGATTACAAAAATCTATCAAAAAATGATAAAGCAGCTTTATCCATATTTAAGTGGTATCTTTCAAGAATGAAAAAATTACTACAACTTGTTTTAATCTCTATTACCTTCAGCATCACTGCTGTAGATGCGCAAACGAATCATCATTATAAATTGTTTGACTACAGTCTTGATTCCAACTTGCGACGTGTAGCATTAACTGCCTTAACTGCAGATGGTGGAATGATAGTATCAACTGAAAGTGAATACAGAGGCTCCCTTTCACCGGCAGATTATGGGTTTTCACTGATCCGCTATGATGTAAATGGCATAAAATTATGGAATACTTTCATTTCTGGCTTTACAACCAGCAATGCAGTATTTCTACGAATCGTTGAATTACCTGATAATGGTTTTGCAATATCAGGAAATACTACGTTTAATGGAGGTGGTTTTATTCTAAAAACAGATGCTTCAGGCACTGTTGTATTTATGAAAAGTTATGGTATTCAACTTTATGATTGTATAACTGATCCAACTGATGATGGTTTTGTATTAACTACTAATTCAGGTAACACAATCTCTGGAATTATAAAAACAAATTCTTCTGGTGATATTGTTTGGAGTGATGCAAGAAATTTTTTACCAGATCCTGATCATTATTATATAGCGCGCCCACTAAGTAATGGAAATTATCTGGCTGTTGGTACTGCTTATGATAATCCATCTATTTCTAATGGATCAGGTCTTATTGCCTGTTATAATGCAACTGGTACGATATTATGGAGTCAACGTTATGCTGGTCCGGAATGGACTACTGGTTTTCGCGAGTTTACTGAATTGCCTGATGGTTCTATTTTACTTGTTGGCACTTCTTCACAATTAACAGTTCCGGGATTAAGAACTTTAATCACAAAGGTTGATT
Organism: Bacteroidota bacterium; assembly: GCA_016713925.1. Classification (NCBI taxonomy): domain Bacteria; kingdom Pseudomonadati; phylum Bacteroidota; species Bacteroidota bacterium. Next base: position 42,543 of record JADJOH010000006.1, on the reverse strand, counting down.
CTGTTGGTAATGTTATATGGTGTAAAAGCAGTTTAAGCACTTCCAGGATTAATAATTATGGATATGAATTTTCTGATAACCTGTTATATATAGCCGGAAATTACGAATGGTCAGGTGTTGATATCAGACCAGCAACTATTAAAATTGATTCAAATGGAGATGTGTTATGGACACGCATCCATCCTGAATTTGATTATATAAATGATGTTGCCTATGGTACTTCAAATGATTTTTCGATAAATGGAAGTCAGATGTGTTTTAATAATTACAGGACTTTCTGCAGCACTGACACTGCATTATCGCAATCATGTGCATTGTATGATACTTCATATAGTTTTGTTAATGTTACAATGACTGCACTTGCTACTACACCTGTTGCTGCAACTCCTGTTACATCAGCAACAAATCTGACGAGGATTAATTTCTCTGCAGTTAATTATGTTAAAACTGATGTTTGTGTTTTATCAGGAATTGAAAATAATATGGAAGCTGATGAATTGAAGGTTTCTATTTATCCAAATCCAGCGCAGGACAATTTAACTATTGAAATTTCACGTATTGATTTTATAAAGGGAATGAACTTTATATTGATTAACAGTTTGGGTGAAGTAACTAAACAATTTAATTTGAACGCTCCCAACAACCAACTTAATTTAAAAGAGCTAAATTCAGGTATTTATTTTTATTCAATAAAGAATCAGAATAATGTAATGAATTCAGGTAAGATTATTATTGAGTAATTCTATTTTTTCTTTAGGTAAATAAAAAGGGCAGGAATTAGTTTCTGCCCTTTTTTTATTGTCAGAAAATGGATTTATCGATTGCCTGGATTTAACTTTTTATTGCATAATTATAGTGATGCAGCTTTGAGTTCGAAAATTAAACAACCAATCTGGTGGAAGAACAGACGAATGGATTCTTATGATATGTTTGCTTTAAATCAAAAAGCAATGATTAATCAATTAAAAATTATTGGAAACGACAAAGTAGAATCTATCAATGCACTTGGCAAAGGTTATAGAACAGACGGAACAAAACATCCTCATCCTTGGTCAATTGTGGACGTAGACGACTGTATAAATTGGACACAAAATGCCCTTAATAAAAACGGAATATAACTGCGGCTAACCAAAACGGCGGCTTCACGTTTAAATTGAAAGATTTTAGTAAGTTTGAACATTGCGGTTTTGTGAAGCATTCCGGTACAAAATCCACCGCTTCGCCTAGCTGCAAATCGTTCATGCTGCAACGACAGTACATACTTTAAATAAAATGATCAGATCGAATAAATACAATAAAATGAAACGAAGAACATTTATAACCTCGGCACTTACATTCTTTACATTGCCTATTCTTGCTAAAATAAAAACCAAGGGTTTAATGAGAACAGACAAAGGATTTAAAGTAAAGGCCGGTGAAGCCAGATTTGGTGAGCACTTTAAAATGAAAGGCGTTACACTAAACACTTTAGACATCAAAATTTCCGGGACGGACACTGAAAATGATTTAGCAATGTTTGAGCAAACAGGTCTCACTCCAAACGGAGGACCTCCATTGCATATTCATCCTTTCCAGGACGAATGGTTTTATGTTATTGAAGGAGAGTATTTGTTTCAAGTCGGCGACGAAAAATATCAAATGAAATCAGGAGATACCATTTTTCTACCAAGAAATGTGCAACATGCCTTCTTGCAGTTGACAGAAAAAGGAAAGATGATAGTTTCATTTACCCGGCAGGAAAGATGGAAGCATTTTTCAAGGTTACAGACAAATGGACTTCTATACAGACAAAAGAAGAAATTGCAAAGGTTTTTGAAGACCATGATATGAAAGTAGTAGGATTACCATTGAAAATTGATTAACCTCAAGAAGAAAGTAGAACGAACCGCTAACAGCACCTGTAAATAGCTGAGAGTTCAGTTGTTGAATGATTCCGATAGCTATCAGTATTGTCCTTCGAGCCCGAAGCCCCGGGACGCCAACTTCTTATAGCTGCCACAACGCCTGAATGAAAATCGCCATGAAATATCTTCTTATATTTGAATGATGGCATGAGGCACTTCATCCATCCGCCGGGTGTTAAGCGTCGTGCTTGTGCTTCGTAGCAAACGACATCGCATCTTGCAACTGATACAAAAACTACCTTGAAACTAACACTCCTCCTTCTTTTCGTTCTAAGTACATTCATGAACCTGTGCCATGCACAGAACCCCGCTACGGCAGAAAGTAAGAGCGTGATGGATTCACTGAAAACAGAATTGCAAAAAGCAAAGCAGGATACTACCCGTTTGAAGATTTATCTGGCAATGGGTGATGCCTGTGAGAAAAAAGACAACTTGCTCTACGCAGAACCTGCTTTAAAATTGGTTGACAAAATTCTTTCACAAACTAAAGATGACAAACAACGAAATAAAATTCTTGAACAGGAATACAGAGCCTACAATTTATTGATTGCTTATTATTCCAACGGCACTTCCGTTGATTGGGATAAGATTATTGCATATGCCAAAAGGCGCTTAAAAGCATTTGAAGATAACGGAGATAAAAAGAGAATTGCTGAAACATTTTCAAACCTTGCAGGAATTTATCAATACAAAAATGACACTGCTGAATTTATCAGCTCCATGCAAAAGAGTCTTGAGATTTCTATTGCCATAAAAGACACTGCCCATATTGTAAACGCATCTATTTATTTCTGTCAATATTATTTATCAACCGGAAATTTTCCGATGGCCTTAGAGGCTATTCAAAAAGCCATTTCAATTTCCGGAGAATTAAATTATAAAAAAGGAACTGCTCTTTGTCTGTCTGTATTGGGTGATATGTACAGAGACAATGGCGAAGTCGGTCAGGCGCTGGAAAATTACCAAAGCGCTTTGTCATTACTGAGTGAAACGAAAGACACGAATGACTTATTTAATGTGCTGGCGGCAGTGGGCGGATTTTATTACACGCTGCATAATGCAGACAAGGCTCTTGAGTATTACAACCAACTAATTGAATTATGCAATGCAAAAAAAGATATGGGCCATGATGTTGGTTCCGTTTACAAGTGGATGGGATTAGTGTATGAAGACAAAGGCGATTACACAAACTCTCTTTTGTATTTTCAAAAAAGTCTGTCGGTGTTCGACTCAACAAAAAATAAATGGCAGGTCAAAAAAGTGCTTGATGAAACAGGAACAGTCTATTACAAGCAAGGTGATTTATCAAAAGCAATTGACTTTCATCTTAACGCATTAAAAATTGCACAGGAATTAAATGCTGAAAGCGACATAGGATGGTCTTATCAATTACTTGCACGTGATTACAGCGGTCAGAATAATTACAAGGCAGCTAAAGAATACAGTGACCGTGCACTTTTTATTTTAAAAAAGCAATTCGATGTAAAATCTATCAGCGAAGCTGAACTGCTTGCTTCTGAAATTGATTCGGCAAGAGGTGATGGAACCGGAGCCTATAAACATTACAAACAATATATTTTGCTGAGTAATAAATTGAAGGGTGACGAAAGCAGCAAAGCAGCACAGAAAGAAAATTTTCAAAACGAATTCGACAAACAAAAATCCGAGCAGGAGAAAAAGGATATAAAGCAAAGGAATATACGCAACTTCATTCTGGCAGGACTTGGCGGGACGTTAATTTTTTTAGTGATTGTTAACCGCCAACGCAAGAAAATAAAAAAAGAAAAGAAGCGCAGCGATGAATTGCTCCTTAACATTCTCCCCGAAGAAGTTGCAGAGGAACTAAAAGCAAAAGGCAGAGCTGATGCAAAACACTTTGATAAGGTTACCGTCATGTTCACAGACTTTAAAAACTTTACCCGGATTTCAGAAAAACTTTCTCCGGCAGAATTGGTTGCTGAAATAGATACCTGCTTCAAAGCATTCGATAACATCATCGGCAAACACAACATCGAAAAAATAAAAACCATTGGCGATGCCTACATGTGTGCAGGCGGATTGCCGGTTATCAATAAAACAAATGCGACTGATGTGGTAAGTGCTGCAATGGAAATTCAACAATTCATGCAGCAGCATTTGCAACAAAGAAAGAATGAAGACAAAGAACCTTTTGAAATAAGAATTGGAGTTCACACAGGCGCTGTTGTTGCCGGTATCGTTGGCGTAAAGAAATTTGCTTACGACATCTGGGGAGACACAGTTAACATCGCTTCCCGAATGGAATCATCCGGCGAATCAGGAAAAGTAAACATCAGCGGAAGTACTTATGAATTAGTAAAAGAAAAATTCAATTGCACCCACAGAGGAAAAATACAGGCAAAGAATAAAGGAGAGATTGATATGTACTTTGCAGAAACAGTTTCATAGCAGGAGTAACACGAACGCATAACATCAAGATTAAAAGAAATCGAAAAAAGAAGGGCTTAGAGAGATAAACGAATGGAGTAACTATAAGCAGCAGTGCAGGTAAACGCATTCCGATGTATCGGGATCCTTCTAATCCCTTTCTTTATTGACCTGTTTAATCACTTCTTCGTTAGCTTGAAGGCTAAGAGACAACACAACCACAACTATTTATATAAATTGACAATAGAAACAAAGAACTTAAAACTCATTCCCTGCGACACTGAAATATTGAAATCGGCTATTCAAGGGAATAAATTTATTGCAGAAAAACTTAACGTGAAGGTTCAGGACAATTGGACCGAATTTGGTGTTGGTGCATTACACTATTCACTTGACAAATTATTGGAAAGTGAAGAAGAAAAATATTGGTGGACCTATTTTCCAATTCACAAGCAAGACAATAAATTAATTGGAAGTGGTGGATATAAAGGCAAACCTGCCACAGACGGAACCGTTGAAATAGGGTATGAAATAGCACCAGATTATCGTAATCGTGGACTTGCAACCGAAATGACAAGGGGGCTGATTGAAAATGCTTTCAAAGACGAAAAAGTGAAATCCATTATTGCTCATACACTAGGTCAAGAAAATGCCTCTACAAAAATTTTGCAGAAATGTGGCTTTGAAAAAGTTCAAGAAATCAATGACCCGGATGATGGTCTAATATGGAGATGGGAGCTAAAGAAACAGATAACAGGAAGCCCGAACCGATAATTAACTAGCCCGGCATGCCGGCAAATTCTGACAGGGAGGGGCTCTCCCCTACTTGTGCTACCCGCGTGCGCTAAAGCTAAAGGGGTGGCGCAGGCTTCAGTATAGGCGCCACCATCGCGTCACGTCTCCTTGAGTAAAGAAGTTACCCCGTGGCATTGCTCGGGGCGAAATGGATGCTATTATTCCAGCTATAAAACATCCGGAAAGGTGTTTACTTCAATTTTTGCGAATACCGGGCGCTATTCAGAAGTAATGTATGGAAAAAAATTTAACGGTCACTTACTCTCCCCTGAGCGCTGTGCCTTTGAAGAAATATTTGTATGTTTGTTATTGTGAAGCTTGTCCCGAGTAGTGCGAAAGAGACGTTAGAGGTCAGGCTACCATACGACAGCATTTGATACAAAAACACCATCATGAGAATTTATAATTTTTTTCTTGTTCCTTTCTTTCTGTTGATCTACAACGGCAGTTCACAAAAAACCATGAAATTGCTGAAGTAAAACATCAAGATGAAACTTTCACTATTCAATCATCTAACAGCCTAACATTTGAAAGAGTAAAAGTTAAATACGATACTTTGTTTTCAATTTTTGGTGGTTTATTTATTACTTACCATCAAATGGACAGTATTCACTACTTAGAATGTTCCAAAAAGATTGAAAAGAATTCCACGGAGGCTTTCTTTACAGGGAACCTCGTTACCATCAACACTAAAAAATGGGGTGTGATTGACAGTGCAGGAAATGTGATAGTTCCTTTTATTTGTGATGGAGTGAAAGAAATTTCAGACAACAAAGGAGTTGTCTCCGTATTTTCAACCAGCTATTCACTCAATACAGGGATTCCCAGATACAATTACATTGGCACATACTATTTCTTCAACAATGCAGGATTAATATCAGCCACGAAAAAAGAGTTTAGTATAAAAATTGAATTCATTGGAGACTGGCATAATTCAGAATTCGTCATTCAAAAAGGTCCGTATTTTTATTTGCCAGGCGAGTACAGAATAGTGAAACGATAAAAAATGACAGTCCCTAGCAGACTAAACAAACAAGCCAGAACCGCTAACAGTACCTGCAAGATATTGGCGGATCAATGACTTAGTGATTACGATAACTAACGGGATGGCGCTTCGAATCCTGAGAATTCTGAGAATTCTGACACCAACATCTTGAAGCTAAAAAATAAAAGCAGTAAATTATGAAAAAAAATCTGAAAAAATCATTATCCCCATATTGCTATTACTTGTTTATACTTTTTTTGCTCAATCCTATCGTACAGAAACGGTTGAATGGCTGAATCCCAAGATCTATAAAGCAAAAACTTTTAATTTCGAAACCGATTCAATACACTTTGTTGCTAAAAATTGCAAGATACTCGAAATCCGAACCATTTCAGGAGTTACCGGATACTATTTGGAAGGCGACGCAAGCATTCAGGTAGCTACTAAAAATTTAAATGAAAAATGCAAAGCCGCCATGTTCAGGTTCAACCCATCGGATGTTGATTCATTAATTACCATTGAAAATCTTAAGGAAACCCAAGATGATAATTTTGTAAACTCTTCATTAAAAGTATTAAGATCTACATTCAGACATTGCTACCATTCAGGTATGGACGCCCTGATACCTGATCCCGGTGAATATGCCGTTAATTTTTTTAGTCCGAAAATTGGAGAAGTCCTAGTCAGTCAGAGTAAAAAAGAAATGATATTCTACAATTTTACCCTACGTACAAAAATGTTATCTGCTGAAAACGGTCAATGATGCAAAAAGCCGACCGAAAGGTTTTATTGCTTTAATTTGCAATCTGAATATTTATAACCCGGTACATCAATAGCAATAAAATATTAAATATCGCCTACTCATGAAAAAAATATTCTTCACACTTCTATTCTCTCTTACTTTCATTCATTCGCAAAGCCAGGAATCAATACATACCGGAGAAACTGAACCCGAATCAATTTTTAATGTTAACATCAATGGTGTAATTTATCATCTCTCAGAAAACGATGAATTAAAGTTAGACACCATCTTGTCAAAGCCCATTATTTCCATTTCACTATCCGATTATAAAATATTTAAGTCCCCATTCATCTCATTTGAATATCCTCAGCATTTATCTTATGAATTTGAGCAAAATGATGGCTATAAAAATTGGACGTTTAGTGGGAACAACCTTGTCATCTTAATCTTCGAAATTGATGCAGAAACTACATTAATGAGCCTGATTGATGAAATGGTAAAGAAGTTTGGAAAGAAAAATTGTACCACTGAGGATTTCCAAAAAGAACTTGGACAAAAAATGTTGAAAGGAAAAAAATTATATATAACCCTGGCAGAACAAAATCTTCTTATAGAATGTTTTGAAATAAAATTAAATGATTCTAAATCCCGGTTCAGTTATTTCCAGGATATTTTTGATGAAAACAAGCATACCCAGGAATATGAAAGTGGATTATCATTAATTACTTCTACTTTACTTTTTAAATAGTATCCGCTGCTGACTACTGAGTCTGACAATTAACATTAACAGGCAAAAAATGAAAAAAGTAATAATTGCAATAATAATAACGTTGTTCTTTAATACACTTTCGCTTGCGCAACAAGAAAAATCTCTGAAATAACCAAACGAATTGAAACCTACTTAAATGAATTTGAAAAACTTGGTTTTGCAGGAACTGTACTCGTAGAACTTGACGGACATAAAGTCATTTCAAAAGGTTATGGATTTAGAAATTTAGAACTCAAAGAAAAAAATACGCCAAATACCATTTTTGACATCGGTTCTGTGACAAAACAATTTACAGCGGCAGCTATTCTAAAATTAGAAATGCAAGGTAAATTATCCACTTCTGACACCATAACTAAATACTTTCAAAATATCCCGGTTGACAAATCAACGATAACAATTCACGATCTATTAAGACACCAATCCGGTTTGCTAAGTAATGTAGGTGAAGACTACGACCCAATAACAGAAACAGCTTTTCTTGACTCTCTAATGATTTCACCTATACAATTTAAAATTGGTTCAGATTTTTCATATTCAAACATAGGGTATAGCTTGTTGGCGCTTATCGTTGAAAAAGTCTCAGGACAAACGTATGAGCAATACCTCTACGAAAACCTATGGAAACCATCAGGAATGGAAGTAACGGGTTATAGCAGACCAAATTTTGATACCGGCTTAATTGCTGTCGGGTATGGTAAAAACAATATGATATGGGGAAAGCCAACGGAAAAAAAGTGGAATGGAAAGACACCTTACCTTCATTTATTAGGAAATGGTGGTATACTATCAACATCAGAAGATTTGTTTAAATGGCATAAATCGCTGATGACTGAAAATATTTTATCGAAAGAAGCAAAATACAAATTGTACCATCCATTAATCAGGGCAAACGAAAACAACAATGCTATTTATGCTTATGGCTGGGACGTTTCCAGAACAAATAGAAATACTTTTCGGGTTTGGCACAATGGCACAAATAATATTTTTTACGCGGACGTTATGCGATTCATTGATGAACAAACAACGTTGGTTTTAATGTCGAATAAAACATTTAGGGGTACAGACCAACTTAACTTTGAAATAGCAAAAATAATCTTTGAGAAGAATTACCAACCTACTATTCCAAAACCTGACAACGAAGTCAATCAAAGATTTTCGCAAGAAATTATTGAAATAATAGTAAATAAAGGACTAGAAGACGCTAAGTTATATTATAAAACAAGACCTTCAAACACAGATGTTTTAGAATACCTCTTAAATAGAAAAGGGTACGAACTATTATCTCAAAACAAAAATGATGAAGCTATTGGTGTTTTTGCAATGAATTGTATCGCCAATCCCAATTCATTTAATGCTTTTGATAGTTTAGGAGAAGCCTATATGAATAAAGGTGACAAAATATCAGCCATAAAGAATTATGAGAAAAGTTTACAATTAGACCCAACGAACGGGAATGCAGTGGAGATGATTAAGAAAATGAAGCAACAATGACAAAGAAGCCGGAACATCTAATGATGTTCTCCCTCCCTTCAAATTCCAACAGAGAAGGGCTCTCCTTTTTACCAGCCCGGACAAAACGACAACACGAACATCCTATCACTCCTCACCTATATTTCGTTTAAAACAAAGAATCAGGTTGAGAAGCAAGGAGGCAGTGCATTGAGTCAAGGAGAAATCCCACTGCGAACGTGGCATTCTCATGAACGATTATTCAGAATAAAGTGGAGTGGTATAGTCACGCTATGAGCTATACCGGGCATCAACTTAAAGTTATTCATCCGGTTAGTTTAACTTTGTTCGCTAACCCCCATCGAGGATCAGAAAATGAACCGGAACATTCATAAAATTATGGCTGGCATGATGTCTCTGCTTCTATTAAGCTGCATCCCTTGCTTCGGTCAAATAAGTAAAACTCCGACATTTTGCTGGATGGTTTTATCAAAGAAAACCCAAACCCCCTCTTTTATTTTTGGAACAATTCACCACCTGGGGCCAAAACCTGTTTTAGACAATAAGGAACTCATGAGAATTATAATGAGATGCAAATTGATTGTTCAAGAGGCGGACACTACAGAATTACTCCACTCTACCCATCCCGGTTTTGATTTTACCAGTGATACGGCGTTAGATGAACTACTGGGCTATTCGGACTATCAATATGTAAAATATGAATTTTTTAAAGCGACCGGAAAAGATATTGAACAGTATAAATTCAGGATGCCGCAAGCCATAATGCTCATGATTGAAAAAGGAAAAAAAGATAAAGAAATCTATAAAAGTAAAATGCCACTTATGGAAAACGCCTTTTATGCCTTAAGCGTTGTAAAGAAAATACCAATTAAAGGTCTTGAAACAAGACAAGACATTTTTAACATCATGTATAAAGGTATGCCCTTACAGGATCAGGCAAAACTGCTGTTGCATTCCTTAAAAGATCATTCGTTTAATCGCAGCGAAGAAACCATGAATGCCTGCTTTGAAAAACAAGACTTAAGTTGCTTTTGCAAGGTGGACGACATGAACCATTACACGGCTCCCGGCGATTCAACAATAATCCTAAAGCGAAATTTATTCTGGATTAAAAATATCAGGAATTATATTGAGCAGGGAAATGTATTTATTGCAGTAGGGGCGGCTCATCTTTGTGGCAATTTTGGAATTATATCGTTGCTAAAGAAAGATGGATATACCATTGTTCCGGTAATGACGAAATAGGTAACTGATTCTAACAGTCCATCCTGATCACAAGTACCACTATATTATTTCATGAATTTAAATTCATATCATAATACCCGAACATGAGAGGAATAAATTATCTTGCCGGCTTTGGAACAGTTTTCATTTTTGTCGGGATATTTTGCATAAAAGCACTCTTTCCAAAAGAAATATTCAGAGAAAATAATGAGCATGTAACCACCACTCCAATGAAAAACTATCAAAAAGCGATGCTGCTCTTGATGGGAGTGTTCTGCATCACCGGAGGGTGCCTGCTCATCGTAAAATCAATAAAAGATGTATGATAATTCATGGATAATGAGTACCATTGCATCAACGAATTCAATGGATAGAAAAAAAGGAACCTTTAAGCCCATTCAAAATACAAAGCATGATATGACCTCTTTAATCTTCACTATACAAATAAAAGCAACACCTGAAAAAGTGTGGCATTCACTTTGGGATTCGGAGAACTATAAAATATGGACAACTCCCTTTTGTCAGGGCAGTTATTATAAAACCGATCATTTCACAGAAGGAAATAAAATACATTTCCTTACTCCTGATGGACAAGGAATGTATAGTGTTATTGAAAAAATTGATCCTTATGAGTATTTAGCCTTCCGGCATATTGGTAACATTAAAAATTTTGAAGAGCTTCCTATTGATAACGAAACCGAAAAATGGACGAATGCCCTGGAAACTTATCGTCTTGTTCAAGTTGACAGGGTATAACGCTAACCGTAATTGTTGATACGGTAGATAATTTTTTGATTTCATGAATAAAGTTTTTCCACTTGCATTAAATGAACTAAAAAACATATCTGAAAATAATTAAAAACCAAAACAATGGCAACAGTAAACACGTATTTAACCTTTAATGGCAACTGCCTTGAGGCCTTCTTTTCTATAAATCTGTTTTCGGCGGAGAATTTCCTATGTGGGAAAATTCAATGAAATGCCGCCTCAGGAAGGAGTGCAGGCAATGAGTGAAGAAGATGGAGAAAAATCATGCACATCTCCTTACCCATCAGCAAAGGACCAGTTTGATGGGCAGTGACACGGGGGGGAATGGTCTGCAGGATTTAAGCAAGGAATAATTTTTCAATTTCAATAAATGCTAAAGCAAGGATGAGGCTGATAAACTTATGCTGGACTTTCATCCGGAGGACAAGTTACCATGCCAATGAATAAAACATTCTGGGGTCCTATTTTGGCATGTTCACCGATAAATTTGGCATCAACTGGATGATCAGTTATGATGGAAAACCTCAGGCTTAAATAAACACATTGAAATTAAGGTAAACTATTTCATGCAGTCCATCACACACCGGTCGGTGGACTGCATTTTTTTAAACTCTATTCTTCCAGGACGAAAAGTAATTGAAGCAGCATTGAGTTGGTCAACTTCTTTTTAGTTGGGCATATTCTTTAAAAGCCGAAAACAAACTTCTGATCAACATCGGATAAAAAACAAGGCATATGGCTATTCCGAATGCACCGAAAACAACCGGTAGTATCAAATTATCCTTTCCTTCTAAAGTGGCCAGTTGGGGATCCTCGGCCGAATACCATAGTGTAATGGGTTGTCCGATTATATATTCGTTAAAGTTGGTAAAAGTGGTTGAATAATATTTCACCGCCTCTCCTTTTTCCGTCCAAAACTGAACTACAGGAGCCACTGACCCCATCGACTTTTCATTCCCCCGCATAGGCCTTTTGTACATTTCTATCACAATACCCTGCGTTTCGACACCATACTTCAGTAATTTATAGGGCTTCAATCCTTCCTTACACGCTATGAAAAGAAACATTGATCCGGCTATGGCAAAAACCAGTGAGAAAACCATTTTGATTGTATTTAATATATTCATGATTTTCTATTTCGGGTGAGAATTTCCATCAGATTCACTTCAGCTATTCATTATCACAATATCACGCTCTCCAATTAAATAATATATACCGGAAGAACGCGTTTGTTTCCTTACAGATTCCTCTGCAACAAATTTAACAATCTCTTCCCGCTCAGAAAGCTTGAATCCGGTTAGTTCCTCCCATTTTCCGCTCGTGGGGATATCGATATAAAATATACAATTACCGCCACCCATCTCAGCGTAAAAACTGATCGTACGACTACCTTCGATATACTTCACTGTTCCCGATCTGACAGTTCCATCAAATTCGACCCGACGATTAAATTTCGCTTGCATCTTTTCTATGACTTTATCTCTTAATATCAAATCTTCATCCGGCAATACATTTCCAAAACCATCTCTGTAAATGATGGGACCTTTTTCAACATCAGGCGTACTTATTTCTTGAATTTTTTCGACCGGCGGCTCAACACCTTGTGGATACTTCTTTAAATAAATCCGATGTACTAAGCTATCCGATTTAACTATCGAAACCCTAAAATCACCCGGAGATAAAAACAAGGTATTAATAATTAATTGAATACTTCCACTAAGAATATCATCTACCTTTTTGTTCCAGATTATATCATTACAATTCACATCCTCAATTGCAATAGTATCATACAACCTTCCACTATCCGGTAACCATATGACCAATTGTTGTGACTCCGGATAATGAACCAGCTTCAAATTATTGGGAGTGAGTAGTGGATAAATATTATTTTCCTCTTCTTTTACATTCACTCCATTCCTACTGTTGTCAATGGAAGACAAAACAACTTTTCCATAATATTCCTCAGACTGATCCATAAATCCCGCTCTGTATTTATTGTTGATTTTAAGTTCTCGTTAGCGTATGAAATAATAACAGAGTCACCTATTTTCCAAACAATATAATTAACACTTTAGAAATACATTTACTCCGAAAAAAAACAGTTGAGATACAGTTGAAATACGGTTGATATAAAATAGATATATAATAGATATACAATAGATATACAATAGATATACATTGCATTTCAACTGTATCTCAACCGTATTTCAACCGTATTTCAACTGTATCTCAACCGTATTTCAACTGTATTTCAACCGTATTTCAACTGTATCTCAACTGTTTTATTTTTCCAGATCGAAGCGGTCGGCGTTCATCACCTTGGTCCAGGCTGCGATAAAATCCTTTACAAACTTCTCTTGGCCATCTCCACATCCATAGACTTCAGCGATAGCACGCAATTCAGAGTTAGAACCGAAGATCAGATCAACACGGGTGCCTGTCCATCTTGGCTCTCCTGAAACACGATCGCTACCCATAAACACATCTTGTCCATCATTGGTTGCCACCCATTTCGTACTTAAATCAAGCAGGTTGATGAAAAAATCGTTGGTAAGTGACTCAGGACGCTTTGTAAAGACACCATGTTGCACGCCATCAAAATTAGTATTCAACACACGCATACCTCCAATGAGCACGGTCATTTCAGGAGCTGTTAATGTCAGCAACTGTGCTTTATCTACGAGCATTTCCTCTGCACTAACAGTGTATTTCGTTTTAATATAATTGCGGAATCCATCGGCAAGTGGTTCCAACACTGCAAATGATTCCACATCCGTTTGTTCTTGTGAAGCATCTGTTCGGCCGGCGATGAAAGGCACTTTGATATCGTGACCTGCGTTCTTCGCGGCTTTCTCAATGCCGGCACATCCACCGAGTACAATCAAATCAGCCAATGAAACCATTTTCCCGCCACTACTAGCAGCGTTAAATTCTTTTTGAATGCCTTCCATTGTATTCAGGACTTTTGACAATTGAGCAGGATTGTTGACTTTCCAATCCTTTTGCGGAGCCAGGCGGATACGAGCCCCATTTGCACCACCACGTTTATCAGAACCGCGGAAAGTAGAAGCGGAAGCCCATGCAGTTGAAACCAGTTCTGCAATCGTTAATCCTGAGGAAATCAGCTTTGTTTTAAGTGCAGCAATATCATTCTCATCAATAATTTTATGTGTTACAGCGGGAACCGGATCTTGCCAGATCAGTTCTTCTGCCGGAACTTCAGGACCCAGATAACGGGCACGAGGTCCCATATCGCGGTGAGTCAGTTTAAACCAAGCACGTGCAAAGGCGTCGGCAAATTCTTCCGGATGCTCATGAAAGCGTCTGGAAATTTTCTCATAGGCCGGATCCATTCTCAGCGCAAGGTCAGTAGTGAGCATGACAGGTGCGTGGCGTTTAGATGCATCATGCGCATCCGGAACTGAATCTGCACCCATTCCATGCTTGGGAATCCATTGTTGTGCTCCTGCAGGACTTTTTGTTAATTCCCATTCGTAACCGAAGAGATTCCAAAAAAAGTTATTACTCCATTTCGTAGGTGTAGTCGTCCATGCTCCTTCGAGTCCGCTGGTAATTGTATTCACACCATTTCCGGAGCCCATGGAATTCTTCCATCCCATACTTTGTTCTTCAATACCGGCAGCAGCAGGTTCAGGTCCAACATACTTCCCCGGATCACCGGCACCATGAGTTTTACCAAAGGTATGTCCACCCGCGATGAGCGCAACGGTTTCCTCATCGTTCATCGCCATACGGCCAAAGGTTTCGCGAATATCATGCGCGGCAGCAAGAGGATCAGGATTACCGTTAGGCCCCTCCGGATTCACGTAAATCAATCCCATCTGTACGGCAGCCAGAGGATTTTCTAATTCCCGATTTCCCGAATAGCGTTTATCCTCCAGCCATTTGCCTTCTGATCCCCAATAGATGTCTTGTTCCGGCTCCCAAACATCTTCACGACCACCGCCAAATCCGAAGGTCTTGAATCCCATAGATTCCAATGCACAATTCCCGGCAAGGATCATCAAATCCGCCCATGAAATTTTCTTCCCATATTTTTGCTTAATGGGCCAGAGGAGTAGACGGGCTTTATCGAGGTTGGCATTATCCGGCCAGCTGTTCAGCGGTGCAAAACGTTGAGTTCCATTGCCAGCGCCACCTCTACCGTCAGCGATACGATAAGTACCTGCACTATGCCAGGCCATACGAATGAAAAATGGTCCGTAATGACCCCAGTCTGCAGGCCACCACTCTTGGGACTTTGTCATCAGGCTCACGATGTCATTCTTCAACGCTGCATAATCCAATGATTTGAACTCTTCGGCATAATTGAAGTTATCTCCCATGGGATTTGAAAGAGAGGAATGCTGACGAAGAATATTCACCTTCAACTGATTTGGCCACCAGTCACGATTACTGGTACCACTGCCGGCGGTTTGTTTCAGCGCACCGTGGCCGAAAGGACATTTGCTTTCTGCATTTACATTGTAGGATGCTGTGCTTTCAGAAGAACTATTTGCCATTATTTAAGTTTTTATAGTTTATTTGATATTTTAATTTTCCGATCAACTTTCTTTTTCTCAGATCCGGAAGGTTGCTAAATTAATGAATAAATGATTTCAATCATAATTTGATCATGACATCTCCTTGAAACACCGGAAGCGTTGGTTTGTTTAATTAGCTTGAGAATTATTTACAACTTATTAGCAGAAAGTCAATTTCTTATGAATATACCGTATTCAAAATGAAGCGGCGTATCTTTTTTTGCACATAGAATAGCTCTAACGATCTGCAAGCCTTTCCCGTTTTTAACAAGTCGAATTGGTTTTTCACCTAACTTGTACCGACTTTAAAATAATGGCCCGGCTGCAATAAACTGATGAAATAAGGAGAGTCTAAAAGCAACAATTGTAAACTAAACCTGATGAAAGAAAAAAGTATGTCACCAATAAATAATAAATCAACTGTGCTGAATACGTTTTGGGCTCTCGTAATGCTTCCACTTTTAATGATCAGCAGTCCATCTTTTGGACAACTAAATGAGAGCAATTATAAAATATACTCCGTAAAGTTGAACAAAGAAGTAAGTCTCACCGACATTGCTGAAGAAATGATTACTGCCGATGTTTTGCTTTTTGGAGAAGAGCATAACGACTCGGTAGCACATCATCTGCAAATTAAAATGCTTGAAACTTTATACCTGAAATTCAATAACAACATCGCGCTTTCAATGGAGATGTTCGACAGAGATGTGCAACTAGTAATGGATGAATATCTTCAGGGAAACATCCGCGAAAAAAATTTTACCAAAGACGCCAGAGCATGGAAGAACTACAGAGATTACAAACCGATGGTTGAATTTGCGAAGGAAAAAAAGCTGAATGTCATTTGTGGCAATGCCCCGAGCCGATACACGAATCTGGCAGGGAGAAAAGGTCCGTCAGCATTAAAGGAATTATCTGCTGAATCAAAAAAGAATTTTGCTCCCTTACCCTACGATACAGCTTCCGGAAAATATTATGAAAAATTAATGGCGTTGACGTCGCATGATGCACCTGTAGCGAACGATACGTCGGCCCTTAAAATGCCACCTATGCCCGCTATGGGAAATTTCAATATGATTCCTGCACAATCGCTATGGGACGCCACTATGGCCTATTCAATTGCGAGCTACCTGAAACAAAATAAAGGAAGAAAAGTCCTGCAGGTAAACGGACGATTTCACAGTGATGAAGGGTTTGCTATCGTCACCCAATTGAAGAAATACAATTCAAAAATAAAATCACTTATCATCTCTGCGGGGTCTGATGAATCCTTCCCTGACATTGATTGGAACAAACACAAACACCTTGGTGATTACATTATCATTACTGATCCGGGATGTACCCAAAACTTATCCGGAATAAGTAGCGCTTTTTAAAAACATCGTTGTTTAATCACTGGTAGCGAAGTGATACGAGGATTGATATCGATAAAATGAAAGAGGAAAATATGACTACACGACCGCCAATTCATCTTCCTTCAAAATAAATTTTGAGTATCAACTCTTTTAAGAACTTTGAACAGAAATTAAAACGATGAAAACAATAATCAATACTCCCGAAGCGCCTTCTCCAATCGGTCCCTATTCACAAGCCGTAAAAGCTGGCAATATGCTATTTGTATCCGGACAAATCGCGATTCACCCACCTACCGGAGAAATAATATCTACTTCCATTGAAGAAGAAACCCATCAGGTCATGAAAAATATCGGAGCCATTTTAAAGGAAGCCGGTGCAAATTATGATAACATTGTAAAGACAGGGATCTTCCTCCGTGACATGAATGATTTCGCCAAAGTGAATGCTGTTTACGGAACTTACTTTACCGCAGATTTCCCTGCCAGAGAAACCGTAGAAGTATCCCGGTTGCCAAAAGATGTGAATGTTGAAATTTCGGTTATTGCGCTGCTGTAACATCGACTTCCGTAAGATTTCATTTCACTCTACCAGGGCATGCCTGTCCATCCGGTAAAGGCCTGACGGGCGAAATGATCTGCATCCTGAATCTTTGAAAGTCCGACAGTATCCAACCAACGCTTCGAAGACTTTTCCAGTCGGATATTTTTTTGCCTGCGCTGAGAAAAAATCATCAACTCACATTTCCCCTCTGATAATCCACAAAGCTCACTCAGATTTCCTTCTACTTTCCAGCCATTGCAGGAAATTATTTCATCGTCTTTCGCTAAACCTTCTATTTCAGCAGGAGAACCGGGCAGCACAGTCCCTACTTTCGATATTCCATTCTCCACAATAATCCTGAATCCAAACCATTGTTCATGTATAAAGCGAGAAGGTTTAGTGTTGACCCAACAACCGGCATAGGGTAAAAGCTCTTGCAGCATGGATTCATATCCCGATCGCGAATGAATACATTTATCAAAAATCTTCTCCACACCGGCATCCGAATAAGAAATCGCCAGGCGCAGCACATCCGATTCCCTATACCCCTTTCCACCGGGCGCAAAATCGTGATAGAGTTGTTTGAATAAATCATCCAGAGCATGTTTTCCATCACTGCTGCGCCGGATATATAAATCGAGAAGCAATGCGATCAGACAACCCTCATCATAGATGGACGTCTTTCTTGCCGGCGCTCCCGGAACATATCCATCCAGCCAGGTATCGAAACTACTTTCCGCTACTGAGCTGTTGTAACGACCATAATTATCAAAATGCCGTTGTAACCGCTGATTGATTTCACTAAAAAATTCATCGGTATTAAAGTAACCGCTTCTTGCTAGAAACAAATCACCATAGTAGGTGGTAAATCCTTCATACACCCATCCGAGACGGCTGTAATTTTCCCTGGTATAATCATACACTACAAAATCTTTTGGACGCAGCGTTTTTACATTCCACGCATGAAACAATTCATGAGAAGCGACTCCTAGCAAATCGGTATACATTTCTTTTTGCATCAATTTATAACCGGGACCGAGCGCCAAACACAGTACTTGCAGTATGCTCCACACCATGGTAAAATGGGAAAGGAAGTAAGAGGACCAGAAATGAAATTCAGGAACCGGAAACGCCTGCATCATCTCCAGTTGCACTTTTGTAAACGCTTCGAAGTCGTGTAGAATTTTATTCCAGTCCGGCCGTGCTTCACCATACAACCAAATATGAAAAACATAATCATTCACGGAATAACTACGGTGATGCAATGCTTTCGCTGCAAAGAACGGACTATCCAACAATTCATGAACATCCTTAGCATGTAGGACGTTCTCGCTTTGTTCAGGCAATGCACAGGCACTTTGCCAATCCGAGTGGCTGAGTAAGTGTACCGTACACTCTTCATCCAACCTGTTGGCATCATAAATCATACAATGCACAGGATTCACATAGAGCAATTGATCATCTGTCCAACAGGCACCTGCATCCGGCTGTGCTGCGAAGTACTCATAAGACAATATAACTTCACCCACCGCAGCCTCCTCTATACGCCAGCGATCCTTTGCAATTTTATGTATAGACAACTCTGCCCCATTACCGGAAGTCGCTTTTAATCCGCGGACATTCTTCGCAAAATTCCCCAGCTCATATCGCCCGGGACGCCATGATGACAATTGAAAATCCAGAGGACCGGCTTGTTCAACATGTTTAGAAGCTTCAATAGCAATATAACGTGATTGGGGTAATGGCGATTTTATTTTGTATTTCATAGGATAACTGTCCGTACAAATTTAACTTTATTTTGACAAAACGCTAAAAACAATTTCTACTTTTATATCTTTAAAAACCATCACGAACATGAAATACTTTCTACCATTATTGCTTCTCTTTACCCTTCCCTCCCACTCTCAGATTTTGAATGGGTACAAACACATCAGGTACGCTACAGTCAGAATCCGGGATTAGTCAGTTCCAATTTATGCTCAGCGACGAATGGCATGAACCATGTGGCGAGAATGGATAGCGTGATCATCCTCTTCGGGCAAGATGCGTTTGGAATTGTGCATATTGATGCTGTAGATGCATCGGGAAATACTCTACGCAGCCTTCAGCTAGGATCAAAAGTTACCATTCATGATCTGGTGACTGATCTGGATGACAACCTGATCATCGCAGGGTCTTTTATGGAGACCTTAAACATCGACGGTCAGGATACGATGCAAAACTCAGGAGGGTCATTAAATGTAGATCCGTTCCTGATTTGCTTTGATTCAACAGGCAATTTTAGGTGGAAAAGAAATTTGAATCCGGGGATTTTAACTACTTTAAATCTCAGCACACTCTCTCTTTCTCCCTCCGGAAAGGTCTATTATGCCACTGATGATTTCACCGATGGGAAAATCACCGGTCTGGATAGTATGGGAAATGATGACGGACAAATCATCATCAACGGCGCGAAGACGATCGGTGATTTCAAATTCGATCCTTTCGGAAATATTTTCGTTACGGGTTCTACGAGTATCGGAACATTCAGTGTCGGGACATTCAGCATCAATGTACCTGAGCAGTATATGATTTTCATTGCAAGAATCAACCCTGCCGCACAGGCCACCTTTGTCCAGCTGGCGCATGACGTTACTTTCCAGCATCCCAATGTAGTGACCGATACCGATGGCAATGCCTATGTTGCCGGCCATTTAATGGATACCCTCTCCTGGGAAACTTCTTTTACAAGGACCGGATTGGGTCTATGATTTCTTTCTCGTAAAAGTGGACAGTACCGGCAACTTTCAATGGGCGAAGGAAGTTCCGAATTCAACAGGAGGTATTGTAGGCGATTTTTATCCTGCATCTCGAAAATGTCTGGCGTATGATCCCGCAGGAAGAATACTTCTCGCCGGAAATTTGAGAGGCAGTATTGACTGGGGAAATGGCGTTCTTGTCAATAACGGCACACTTTCACAAGGTCAGCTCGATCTGGTCGCTTTCGATATTTCGGGTCTTGCGATGTGGGCTAAAAATATTACAGGAAACACTTTCACCGAAATGCACGCTGTAGTTTTCAATGATGGTAACTGGTATTTCTCTGCTTCGCATAATGCAGAAACCGGTATTGCCTTTGACACGGTGAATGTTGATTTCCTTCATCCGCAAAACATGATGCTGGCCAAACTCAACAACAACATGACCACAGGCATTCCGGGAGCGGATAAAAATGCACCGGCACTTGCAGTCTTTCCAAACCCATCCAACGGAGAGATTAACCTTCCCGAACAATGGATTGGAAATGGAAGTATTGATGTATTTAATTCCTCCGGTCAGATGATAAAACAAGTGAACAACCCATCGAAAACGATACAACTCAACTCTCTTTCAGCAGGATTATACTTACTCAAAAGAACAATGAATCGATTCGCATTCTGCTCCAATAGGCGGCTGATTTATTGATAATCAAGGCTTTTTATCCACTCGGGGAAATGAATTACCTTCGCACTCAGAAAAAGTAATTCACATTATGCAATACGATCTTATTGTTATTGGCAGCGGCCCCGGTGGTTACGTTGCGGCTATTCGCGCTTCACAACTCGGACTTAAAACAGCCGTTGTAGAAAAGGAATCTTTAGGTGAGTTTGTCTCAACTGGGGATGTATTCCAACGAAGGCTTTGCTGAAAAGTGCACAGGTTTTTGAATACCTCAAACATGCTGCTGATTATGGTATCACGGTGAATGATTATAAGGCAGACTTCGACAGCATCATCAAACGGAGCCGTCATGTTGCAGATGGAATGAGTAAGGGTATTCAATTTCTTTTTAAGAAAAATAAAATTGATGTCATCAACGGATACGGTAAACTAAAAGCCGGAAAAAAGGTGGAAGTGACGGATGAAAGCGGGAAGACGACGCTCTACGAAGCGAATCATATCCTACTTGCAACGGGGGCCCGTAGCCGTGAGTTACCCGGATTGAAGCAAGACGGAAAAAAAGTGATCGGTTACCGTGAGGCAATGGTACTACCGGACCAGCCCAAATCAATGGTGATTGTCGGATCCGGAGCCATTGGTTGTGAATTTGCTTATTTCTACAATAGTCTTGGTACAAAGGTCACCATCGTCGAATTCATGCCCAATATCGTTCCTGTTGAAGACGAAGATATCTCTAAACAACTGGGACGTTCGTTTAAGAAGTCCGGTATTGAGATCATGCTGGAATCTTCTGTAGAAAGTGTGGATACGAGTGGAGCCGGATGTCAGGTAAAAGTGAAGACGAAGAAGGGAGAAGAAATTATTTCCTGTGATATTGTTTTATCCACTGTTGGAATTACACCCAATATTGAAAACATTGGTCTCGAAGAAACGGGAGTGATCACCGATAAAGGGAAAGTGCTGGTCAACGATTATTACCAGACGAACATTCCGGGTGTTTATGCTATCGGAGATATTGTTAAAGGTCCTGCATTGGCTCATGTCGCTTCCGCAGAAGGAATTTGTTGCGTAGAAAAAATTGCCGGTTTACATGTAGAGCCCATCAACTATGGAAATATTCCGGGTTGCACGTATTGTTCCCCTGAAATTGCCTCTGTGGGCATGACAGAAAAAGCAGCGAAGGAAGCAGGATACGAAATCAAAGTCGGGAAATTCCCCTTCACTGCCAGCGGAAAAGCGAAAGCCGCCGGTGCGAGTGAAGGATTTGTTAAAGTAATTTTTGATGCGAAATATGGCGAATGGCTCGGCGCGCATTTTATCGGGATGAACGTGACAGAGATGATTGCAGAAGTTGTTGTCGCCCGAAACCTGGAAACCACAGGGCATGAGATTGTGAAGTCGATTCATCCACATCCCACGATGTCGGAGGCGATTATGGAAGCCGCGGCGGATGCGTATGGGGAAGTAATCCATATGTAGTATTAAACCTGCCGTTGGCAGGTTTAATACTCAGAATTCAGAATTCAGAATTCAGAATTCAGAATTGATAATTTATAAGAGAGAAGCGAGAAGGAGAATTGAAAGGGAGAAGGGAGAAGGGAGAAGGGAGAAGGGAGAATTGAAAGGGAGAAGGGAGAAGGGAGAAGGGAGAAGGGAGAAGGGAGAAGGGAGAAGGGAGAAGAGAGAAGGGAGAAGGAGAAGGAAGATGAGAATAGAGAAGGAGAAGGAAGAATTTTGAATGCACCACCTGTACACCGGATGGAAGATGCAGAATTAGGTTTGTATTTTTGAAATACTTTTAGCTACAAAGACAGCCCTGTAAGGGCGACATACTGGTACACGAGAGCCATCTTACCCCACCATACCACCTGCACCCGACCTACGGTCGGGTGCAGGTGTTTTAGGGAGAGAGGAGCCCTTCTCTTACAAAGATGTCGCCCTTACAGGGCTTGGGCATCGAAGTGCTCAGTACAATCAAAACCCCGTATGATACGTTCATCGTACAAGCCCTGTAAGGGCGAGATCTCTGTATCAAATATATATATCTTAGACTAAATAATAAAAGAAATGCTATCTAAGAAAAAAGTCATTGAATCCATTCAAGAACTACCAGCTAGTTTTTCAAGCGAAGATGTAATTGATCGAATTATTTTATTGGATAAAATCCAAATAGGGGATGGAACAATCAAAAGCAGGTAAAACATATTCTTTAAAGCAAATAGAGAATAAATTAAAAAAATGGTTGAAGTAAGAGTAACTGAAAAAGCATACCTCGACATTTCTGCTATTGGAGACTTTATTTCTCGTGATTCAGAAAAATATGCAAAAGCTACTATTCAAAGTTTTTTTGAAGCAATAAAGTATCTGGAAGAATTTCCAGAATTAGGAAGAATTGTCCCGGAAGTAAAGATTAAATCCATTCGTGAAATAATTCTTGGAAATTACAGAATTATTAATTGGATCATCTCTAAGAAGAGAGTAGACGTAATAGCTATTCATCATTCTGCTCCAAGTTTTAACTCAGAAACATATTAAAATGCGGAGAAAATAAAATTTCTTGCATCTACCTTTATGAAAGTATGCCGTTAGTTTTTAGGTTTCCAAAATCTTCCTTTACTTGTAAGAAAACCAATCAAAACTCTACCCGAAAAGCCAACACATCAATATCATTCTGCCGTAACAGGGATTGTAATTCCAAGAACTCAATACAATCAAAGCTCCGACTGATTCCGTCATCGTACCAGCCCTGTAAGGGCGAGATCTCTGTATTAAATCTCCCACGTTACGCCAATACAGGAATGAGATGCTGCGGCAGGGCTTGTATATAAATTAATAACCATTGCTTTCAACTGTTTAATGTCGATTTAACCTGATTATTTTTATTAAAAAGTCTAAAAACTTTTGTATTTTTGGTTATGACAAAAACGGAAATAAAAAACGAAATTCAAAAAGTGCTTGATAATGTTCCAGAGAACGTTTTGCAGGACATTTTAGTATTATTAAAAGATCTTCAGGGCATCCAAATAAACTATTAGAAGTATCCAATTCGCTTCGCAAAATTTTGAATGAGGACAAAGAGTTGCTCGAAAAGCTTGCTAAATGATCGACATCAGTACTGTTGAAAGAATTCATAATATTCTTATAGATAGATTTGGCGGAAGTAAAGGAATTCGGGATAGTACATCCTTGAAGTCGGCCTTAGCAAGACCCTTTGCGACATATGACCAAAAGGATCTATATCCGGAAGTCATAGATAAAGCTGCTGCACTATTCGAAAGTATGATAATTAATCATCCTTTTATGGATGGCAATAAACGTATTTCTTATGTATTGATGCGATTATTATTGTTAGAAGGAGATTTAGACATTGATGCCTCTCAGGAAGAGAAATATAATTTTGTTCTTATGGCAAGCAAAGGCGAAATTCGTTACGAAGAAATTAAAGACTGGATTACAAATAATTCACGCAGAAGAAACGAATCTGCAGGGTAGCTACTTTCCCTTCTTCGCACAAGCCCTGTAAGGGCGAAATACTGGTACACGAGAGCCATCTTACATCACCATACCACCTGCACCCGACCTACGGTCGGGTGCAGGTGTTTTAGGGAGGGAGGACCCTTTTTCAAGATGTCGCCCTTGCTTGTGTCGAAGTGCTCAGACAATCAACTTGGCACATTCTCAAAATGT
This sequence comes from Bacteroidota bacterium, assembly GCA_016713925.1. Classification (NCBI taxonomy): domain Bacteria; kingdom Pseudomonadati; phylum Bacteroidota; species Bacteroidota bacterium. Next base: position 17,933 of record JADJOH010000006.1, on the reverse strand, counting down.
CTTCTACAGGCCTTGGGTAGAGAGGATCTCTGTATCAAAACTCCACCCGATACGCCAATACAGGGATCAGCGGTGTCTGGTAATACGTTTTTACTTTTCCGGAAATCGGATTGAAGTAGTCGCCGAAAATATTTTTGTTGTTGGTGACATTCTGGATATCGAGTGATAAAATATGGGTAGCGTTGGGACGATTGCGCTTCATGCTGACGCGGATATCGGTACGGAAGTAGGCAGGGTATTGTTCGCTGAACGCCCGGTCTTCGAAGTAATAGGTGGTTCCTTCCGGCGATGGATTTCTCTATGTCGATGGGCGTTTTGCGGAGTCCGCCGGCGTAGACAACTTTTATATTGGCACCAATAATCCGATTGCGGAATTTTGCTCCGGTCTTGAATTCTTTTCCTGCTGTAAAGGTGAATGCATAGTTGGAATTGAAGAGTGTATTTCTCCATTTATCATCGAGTGCCTTGTATTGTGAATTGTACACCGAAGAGGAGAGCAGGAAGTAGAGATCATTGTGCAGGTATTGCTCGAAGGTGAGTTCAAGTCCGTAATTTTGTCCCAGGCCTTTGTTGACGAGCGGATCAGTGGCGTAACCATCGCGCAGATTCAATATGCTAAAGTTCTCCGATGTATCCGTTCCAACAGGCACATCAAACAGCTGCTGATAATACGCTTCCAGTTTCACATGCAACCAGGGCTTCAACATCCTGTCGTATCCAACAACCACATGATGGGATTTCGTCAACTCCAGATTTTTGTTGGGCGTGAACACGTTTCCGGAACTATCTCGCACCTCGGCAAAATAGACACCTATGGGTTGTATCTGGCTATGGAGTCCGTATCCCAAGGATAAACTTTGCTTCTCATTTACCGTGTACTTTATTCCTGCACGGGGCTCCACGGAATAGGTTTCGTTGATGGCCAATCCGAGGTAATGAACACCCAATTGCAGACTCAGTTTCTCGGTGATACGATTCATCCACGTAGCAAAGCCCTGCGTGGTATATGTACTTTCGCTGACATCCAAAGTCTTCACCACCGCATCTTTTTCAAAGTCATAATCTCTTTGTTCAATTGAAAATCCAATGCGTGAAAAAATCAATCCGGTGCGTATACTATGTTTCGCATTGAATTTATGGTGCAGTGTTGTACTTAAAATCGCTCTGTCATTTAACGTTTGTCCCTGTGCGCGACTCTCATTGACATAATCATCATTTAATCGCTTTTGTCTATAATTATTATCATAAATAGATCCCACTAATGCAGAACGGAGAAAAGTTTTCTTACCTATACTGATCGAGTGCGTGGCGCCGATTGCACCGGTGTTGGAACTGAAGGTGGAACTATACCGCTCTCCCTCCTCTTCCCATTTCACGGAATCCTTTTCTGCCTCAAACTTCTGTCCGCTCAATCCCCCGAAACCAAAGATGGTAAACTGACCGGCGTTCTTTGTAGGAAGATAAATATTCAGAGAGAGATCCTGAAAGTCCGTGGCTGCATCTCCTAAATCAATCATCTTTCCAATAGCCGCCAGCGTACTATAGCGATAGTTGATCAGATAAGAACCGTTGTACTTCTTGCTAAACGGTCCTTCCGCAGCGACATCTAAGCCGAGAAATCCGGCCTGCACGGTAAATTCTCTTTTCTCATTGTTTCCTTTGCGCAATTTCAGATCGAAAACACCACCCAATGCATTCCCATATTCTGCAGAAAAAGCGCCGGTGAGGAAATCGGAATTATTCAAGACCTGCGCACTGAGAATCGATATTCCACCTCCTGCCGTACCGGGAAATGAAAAGTGATTCGGGCTGGGAATCTCCACACCTTCCATTCTCCATTGCAAAGCATTGGGCGAATTACCACGTATAGAAATATTGTTATTGCCATCATCGGTACCTACTACTCCTGCAAATGATGTCGCCATCCGGGCCGGATCATTTACCGCTGCAGCAAATTTCCGTGTTTCCTCCACGGAGAAGGTACGCGCACTCACCAATGACATTTCATTCAGGGGTTTATTTTTCTCCAGCTCGGCAGTGATGGTGACTTCCTTCGTCATCACAATTTTCTCCCGCATACTTATCTGTAAAATCAATTCCTTACCGGAATTCAGCACCATATTCGGACGAAGGACTTCTTCGTAGCCCATCATGGTAAAACGCAAAGTATGATTCCCCACCGGGATATTCGAAAAGCGAAACTCACCGTTGATGTCGGTGGCGGCACCCTGTACAGGGTCGAGTGAACTGATGATGACCGTGACACCCGGAATAGGAATTTTAGAAATTTCATCCACTACTGTTCCGCGTATGGTTTGAGAGGGGACCTGGGCAGAGGAATTAAAATATAGCGTCAGGAATAGCAATGAGAAACAGAGGAACTTCTGCATAAATGGTGAGCTGAATGTTTGATTTTTTAATGAAGCGGCGAAATAGTTCGAAAGTAAGGTGAGTGCAAAGTAAATCATAATGCCAGGAAAGAAATATGAAAAAACGACGAAACGTAAAATCAGGGTACTCTAATTTAATCTCCACGGATCGAAGCGTTAAAAAAATAGCAGCCGAAACCTATTAAAAATAATTCATTCATTCAAAAGGTATTCACGGAGGCTATAACCACACTCACTTCTGATCCGTTGAACAAAAGTTGAATATATCATTGATAGAAAAACAATCTGATACTGCAAATTCAAGGGAGTCTTAGGGGTGATCAGGCATCGCTTTAAGCATGAACTGAGTTCTTCGTCGTACAAGCCCTGTAGGGGCGGAATCTCTGTAAGAAAGGAAATCATCTTCTCCCATCTATGCCGGCCCCCGACCTTTGGTCGGGGGCCGGCGGTTGTAAGTAGAGGGAAGTTTGTCGGTTACAAAGATTCCGCCCCTACAGGGCTTTGAAGGAAGAAGGGAAGTTTGTCGGTTACAGAGATTCCGCCCCTACAGGGCTTTGAAGGAAGAAGGGAAGTTTGTCAGTTACAGATTCCGCCCTACAGGGCTTTGAAGGAAGAAGGGAAGTTTGTCGGTTACAGAGATTCCGCCCCTACAGGGCTTTGAAGGAAGAAGGGAAGTTTGTCGGATACAGAGATTCCGCCCCTACAGGGCTTTGAAGGAAGAAGGGAAGTTTGTCGGTTACAGAGATTCCGCCCCTACAGGGCTTTGAAGGAAGAAGGGAAGTTTGTCGGATACAGAGATACCGCCCCTACAGGGCTTTTGTGGAAGAAAATGATTAGTGTCCGGCTTCCTTAAACTGATTCTCCAATGGAACTTTTTCAATGAGTGATTGGGCTACATTACCGGCAAGTGGACAACTTCTCACCAACGCACTACTTTCCCAATTCGCCCGATTGTAAATGTATTTCCGGGAATAAAGATTGCTGGAAAAAGTATAATCAGGTCCGGGATGTGTGGTGTAATTGATATCCTCCTCCGACTTCCAGAAAAAATCTTCTGTCAGATCAAAATCAACGCTGTGAAAAACAGGGTCAAGGAGGAAATGTCGGTATTGCTGATGTATTTCGCTTAAGTAGATACTATCCTTTTTCCAATAGAAATCGGCTTCTATACGTTCTTCCTGCTTGAACCAAACATATCTTCCGCCTCCATTCAAAAAATTCACTTTCGCATCAGGTTTTAAGGAGATGTGTAATTTATACTTTAACAATTGCAGGTCTTCCGTGGCAAACAAGAGTGAACCTTCTGTAATAAACAGTTCATCCTCGCTCGTAAATTGTAGTGTGGTCAATGAATTGTTTTCTTTCTCCTCCGGGAGATGAAATGTATAAGCAGATCTATCATCCGGTGAAAGGATAGTTCCTGCATCATGATAAACAGGGTTCTCTGAAAGCAGATCGGCAAGATGATCGGCATGTGTTTCTTTGTTTTTCTCCAGTGGATAAGCTCTTCTCAGTTCCACCATATTCATCCGCTCGAGTTTTGATTTCTGCGCAGAAAAGAAAATGGACCCGAGTGCTTCTACCAGAAATACGGCGCGACCATTTTCCCAATGGTACTGCCGGTAAAATCCCTTCATCGTGAATGAAGCCTGCGGTCTGCCTTTTTCTATTTTAGAACGGAGCTCTTTCAAAAGTGATGCGGGCGATTTACCGGTGGCCGTAAATTCAGGAAGTTGCCGGACAAGAGGTGCTATGTATATCCGCCGGATGTCCTTGCCGGAGAGAGGAGGAAAAGGCAATTTCACCACCGGATACCCTACCCGACTCAGGAGCAAGCGTATCTTCCTTTGCCATTCGAAGATTCCAGTTTTAAAATTCCATCTTCATTCGCGAAGAAAAGTTGTCCTGAAGGAATCGTTTGCGCCGTGATGAACGCAATGCCTGCACCGGAAACGGAATCGATACAATGAATGGAAATGGTTTGAGCGGTGACAAGAAATGGCGAACATCCTGACATCAGCAATAAAAATACAATCCGTAAACTTTCATTCGGCTAATTTCAATTTTGCTTGTCCGGCATAGAATCCCTCTCCTGCAGCAATTCGTTTAAACAACACCTCCGACTCTTTCACATTGCCGTTTTGTCGATAAGTTTCTGCGAGATGAAAGGAAGCTTCTTCTATAAATGCCGAATGCTTTTTCACCGTAAGCCGTTTAAACAATCCGATCGCCTTGTTCAGGTTCCCCTGCTGCGCAAATGAAAAAGCGGAATAGAACAATGCATTATCATCTTCCGGATATTTCTGTAAAATAATCGAAAGCTGCTCTATGGTCTGATTGAAATCATCGCGTCCAAATGCCAACAAGGCGGAACGCAGTAATTCGCGGTAAAAGACCGTGTCCTGATCTGCCTGAAGCGATTCTTGTCCGGACTCTCTTGCGTTTGCAAAGCGGGGATGGAGATTTTGTGGGACTTCAAATATCTGTTCGGCTATAGCATACTTCCCGGAGAAATCCATGACCTTTAAATTGTTCATATAAATAATCGGCACTTCAGGTCTGCCGCTCACCCGATATTCCGGCTTATTGAAATTTGCAGGTTGAATATTTCTCTTTTCGATAGCAAACAATTCTTCTGTCCACCGCTGACTCTGCTCCGGAATTTTCTCCGGCTCCTTCTCCCCTCTTGCTACAGCATCTGCTTCCCCGGATTCGACCTGCAGCACCACGGAGTCCGGCATCGCACCTATAGAATCAACGACTAAAATACTGGACGGTGTTACTGCTCCCTTCTCCATATCTCCTGCCTCCTTTTTATCCACAAGAGCAGATCCCCACCAACCGATGATAAACAACACCACCAACACGATGGAAATGGTCCATAAGGAAGAAAAATTTGTTTTAACAGCAACCGGCCTTGCTGCTGCAATATCCTTCAGGGCATCGGGACGCTCCATTCCTGCAAATCCTTCTACTGCGGCAGCGCATAAATCACAACCGACCAAATGCTCTTCGATCACACGAAGTTCAGCATGCGGCAATTTCTCCCTGGTATACAACCAGAGCGCATCCGCATCCGGACAGGACCCGGCGCCTCTATTCAGCATATTACTTATTGATGCTTTCATGTTTTTTGCGGAAATACAATTCAAGGTTCCGCTTACCATTTTGAATAAAACTTTTCACTTGATTTATCTGATATCCCGTTCTTTCACTCACCTGCGCATACGACAATTCATTTAAATAAAACAATTCGAGACAAACCCGTTGTTCTTCTTTCAAACTCTTCATCGCTTCCAGGACTTCCGTTTCATCCGGCACACCTTCCGATGCACCGGCACTTTCTTCTACTTCAGGGAATTCCTCACGTACATATACATTCCTGCGTTCGCTTTCCAGGCGGGACATACAGGCATTAAAAGCCACTCGTGTCACCCAGGCTTTGAAATGCTGCACTTCAAACCGCTTCAGGTCATCGAACAATTTCGCGAACAACTGACCGACCACATCCTTACTTCCCTCCTCATCCTTCAGGTACTTCATACAAAAGCCGAACAGCAGTTGCGCATACCGGTCGTATAAGACCCCCATGACTTCTCCATCCCCTGTCGCTTTATACACTGACAAGAGGTCTTCATCACTCTTTTGGCTATGCTTATTCTTGCCCGTGAAAAACTTCCACATACAGCTTGTTTAGAAGAGTGACAGCGAAACGACCTTTTTCCATAACACAAAGAAATAATAATTTTTTATGGAAATCCGGGAATTGCGGTCTTAGTAGAAACAAAAGATCATGAAAAACAAAATCCTCCTCGCCTTCTTGCTGCTCTCAGCAATCAACGGCAAACTCACTGCACAAAATGAATTTGGAGAAATCAGAGGGAAACTGACCGACAGTGTCAACCTGGAACCGATTCCCTTCGCCAGTATTATTGCTTATATGGACGGCACACTTATAGCCGGAGCAACGACGGATATCGAGGGCTACTTCTCCATCAAACCTCTCCAAAGCGGATCCTATCAGATCAAAACCAGCTCGCAGGGCTACTCCAGCCTTATCATTAACGATGTAAAAGTCAACTCCGGAAAAATGACATTTTTAACGTTAAAGTGTTATTCGGTAGGCATCACTCTCCCCGGACCAACCATTTCCACCTATACTACGCCACTCATCGATCCCGGACAGATCTCCACCATGCAGGTGCTTGGAACGGAAGAAATCCGCAGTTCGCCCTATATGGATGTCAAACAATTGGCAGCGACTACGGCGGGTGTGTATCAGGAAGATGAAGGGGAATCGATTTATATGCGTGGAGCGCGGGAAGATGGAACGGCGTATTATATTGATGGCATCAAAGTCATCGGAGATTTTCGTCTGCCAAAGACTGCTATCAAAGAAATGAAAGTACTAACGGGAGGCATCCCCGCAAGTATCGGTGATGTGACCGGAGGAGTCATAATGATTACAACAAAAGGGTACTCGAAATGGTAATGAATGCAATTGTCTTTTCCAGTAAAATTCATCTGTTTAAACGCAGCGACCGCCACGAACCCGCCGCGAACGCAGCGCCTACATGAAGAATCTATAGCATAGTTAGATTCAAGTTGGAATTTCTTTTTCAAAAAAAATCATCTGTTTAAACGCAGCGACCGCCGCGAACCCGCCGCGAACGCAGCGTTTAAGTTGGGAATTGTTACTGCTCTGAAAGGCTTCTCGAAATGGTAATTGGAAAGGATAAGAGAACGGGAGAAATTAAATCATCTCCCGTTATTTTTTTCTATATCTATCCTCTTAACTCCAGCAACGCCACACTCTCCACATGGGCGGTATGTGGAAACATATCTACAGGCTGTACTTTTATCAGATCGTATTTCTCTGACAGCATCTGCACATCACGCGCCTGAGTGGCGGGGTTACAGCTCACATATACAATTTTAGGGCAATTACTCTTGAGCAGTTGCTCCACCACATCAAAATGCATCCCTGCACGGGGAGGATCAGTGATGATGACATCGGGATGCCCTTCCTGCCGGAACAACTCTTCCTTTAACAAATCCTTCATATCTCCCGCGAAGAAAACCGAATTGCTCACGCCATTCAACTCCGCATTCAGTTTTGCATTTTCAATGGATTCCTGCACATACTCTATCCCCACTACTTTTTTAACAGTCCGGGAGATGAATAAGGCAATGGTGCCGGTGCCGGTGTACAGGTCGTAAACGATTTCATGTCCCTGAAGTCCGGCAAAATCTCTGGCAATTTTATAGAGCTCTAAGGTCTGACCGCTGTTGGTTTGGAAAAATGATTTGGGTCCAATCCTAAACTGCAGCCCTTCCATCTCCTCGGTGATATAGGGCAAGCCCGACCATGTTTTCACTTCGAGATCATGGAAGGTATCGTTCCCTTTTGGATTCACGATGTACAAGAGCGAGGTGATTTGCGGAAAGGTCGTCTCCAGATGTCTGAGCAAGCCTTCGAGTACTTCCTGATCATTTTCGTACACCATCACAATCACCATCAATCCGCCGGCGAGGGTATTGCGGATGATGAGTCCGCGCATCATGCCCGCCTTGTGACGCAGATTCATGAACGGAATTTCATGTTCGAGGCAATATTTCCGCACTGCCAGACGAATGGCATTGGAGGGATCGGGCTGCAGGTAGCAGGTTTCGATATCGAGCACCTTGTCGAATTTGCCGGGAATATGAAAACCCAGCGCGGGACCACCGGCTTCCTCCCTTTCTGCATACTCTTCGCGCGTCAGCCATTTCTTATCGGCGAAGGTATAATCCAGCTTATTCCGGTAGTAGCGCGTATTGGCCGAACCGAGGATAGCCATGACATTCGGATTCGGAATCTTGCCAATGCGAATCAGGGTCTCCATGACTTGCTTTTGTTTATATTTCAGCTGACTTTCATAGTCGAGGTACTGCCATTTGCAACCGCCGCAGGTCCCGAAATGTTGGCAAAAGGGATCAATGCGCAGGGGAGATGGCTTCCTGAGCTCCACCATTTCGCCCTCGAGATACGATGAATGCTTCTTGCGAATCCGGACATCGACGATATCGCCCGGCACTACTTTTTCAATGAAAATGACCAAACCTTCCCATTTGGCAATCGCGCGGCCCTCTTCGGCCATGTCAACTACTTCTAAATCACTGAGTATTTTCCCTTTCAATTTAAGTAAATTTACCTTGCTATTACCGGCATTTGTAAAACTATTGACGGCGACTGCTGTTTATAAGTGCAAATTTAGATAACTTTGATGTGTTAAGGAACCATGAAACGCTGGCCCATTTTATTCTTGTTGCTTTTATCGGGTTTTACTTCCCGGGCCTATCATATCGCGGGAGGTGATTTAACGACACAATGGTTAGGTGGAAATTCCTTTAAGGTGACGCTGACCCTCTACAGAGATTGCTCCAACCCCAGCGCGGCGAATTTTGATCCTACGATTATCATTGCTGCCTATACGATGAATGGCAGTGTGCTGCAGGATTCGTTTCATGTGAATCTCTCTACTGTAGTACCTTTGGAATTAGCGGGAGCGGGATGTATTCCTCCTCCGGCCGTTTGTATGGAAAAGGGAGATTATATCCGCACGATTCAGTTGCCCCCTTCTTCCGGAGGATTTTATCTGGTATGGGAACGTTGTTGTAGAAACAGCACCGTGACGAATCTCAATAATCCGGATCGTACCGGGATGACTTTTTATCATGAGATGGCCAATCCGGTATTGAATAATTCCAGTCCGGTGTTTAACAGTGCCCCTCTCCCCTACACCTGCGCCGGACAATTTTTCCGTTTCAACTTCGACGCCACCGATGCCGATGGAGATTCACTGGTGTACAGCCTCAGCGATCCGATTGCAGGAGGCTATTCCTCGAACCAGAATCCCAACCCCTTTAGCGCGACCAACTCACAGGGAGGAGGAAATCTGGCGCCCGAGCCATTGCCCTATCAGAATGCGGTCTGGGAGTTTGGCTATAGCCTGGCCAATATCTGCGGCGGAACGGTCCCGCTGACCATCAATCCCGCCACCGGTCTGGTAGAAGGTATTCCCGATGACCCCGGATTTTACGCCATGGCGGTGACGATTGAAGAATATAGAAACGGAATCCTCATCGGACGTGTGCGCCGCGAAATAGAATTTACGGTGATCATTTGTGATGACAATGCCGCGCCCAACCTCTCTGCCAATGTGGCGAATTATAATTATGAAATTTATGCCACCGATACCTTGAACTTTGAAGTGAAGGCCAGAGATCCGGATGGCGATTCCATTTTTCTTGTGCATACCGGAGAGGTGTTTAGTCAATCCCCTGCGGCCGGACTTTCTGCGCCCTATGCCATCTCCTCCGACACGGTGGGTGTGGATTCGGTTAGCGTGAATTTCTACTGGGAAACCACCTGCAACCAGGCGCGCGATTCGGTGTATAAAGTGGTGTATGAAATTAAAGATAACGGCTGTCCGATACCGTTACTATCTCTGGGGAAAGTATTTATCCGCGTGAAGCCGGTGCCCATCATTGAGAAGCCGAACTTACTCTGCCTGGGACTTGAAAATGATCTGGTGCATGTCTATAAAAATCCCCAGCCGGAAATTCTCGACCGGTATTTTCTGCATTATAAACTTTACCGGAGTGTGAATGGCGGCCCCTATCAGGTCATTCAAAACGAAGAAGACCCTGCCAAATTCATCCTTACCGATTCATCGGCTGCTGATCCCTTTTCCAACGATTATTGCTATTATATTTCCGGCGTGAACACCTGTGGTGAAGAAGGAATTGTATCCGACACTTTATGTTCCATTACACAAGTCAACACCACGGTCAATTACATCGAAGTCGTTTCCGTAAAAGATGAAAATACCGTTTCGCTGCGCTGGGAAGATTTTCCGGATGGACAATACGGCACCTATATCATCGAGCGCCGTAACAATGAACCCGGCAGCCTCTTCTCTGAAATTGCCCGACTCAGCGGCAAAAAAGATTACGAATGGGAAGATGCACAAACCTTCACCGATAAGCAGAGTTATTGTTACCGGATGAAGAACATCAACTTCTGCGAAAACGAAAGTGAATACAGCAAGGAAGCCTGCACCATCCTGCTCAGCGGAGAAGCAAAGCCCTTCTACAATAACCTCTCCTGGACACCCTACAGCGAATGGCGCGGCGGCGTTCAATCGTACCTGCTCGAGCGCTCCGGCCTCGCCACCAACACCCCCTTCGGACCCATCGTCCAGCTTTCCGCCCAGGGACTCGCCTTTGAAGACCGGGAAATCCCCCTCTCCGGAGGCGTATTCAATTACAGAGTGCATGCTTTTGAAGGATCAGGAGGAAGCAATGCCGAGAGTTTCTCCAACGAAGTAGAACTCGTACAATCGCCCTTGCTCTACGTTCCCAATGCCTTTAGTCCGAACGAAGATGCCAACAACAACACCTGGGGCCCCGCCTTCGCCTACGTAAAAAACCTCGAAATCCAGGTCTTCAACCGCTGGGGCCAACGCGTTTTCTACACCAACACCTTCGAACAAACCTGGGGATGGCAAATACAACGGCAATGATTGCCCGCAAGGGGTCTACTTATACAAAATTAAATTTTCCGGTTTTGAAAAAGCCGACATTATTGAAAAAACCGGGACGGTAACATTAATACGGTAGGAATTAATTCAGAATTCAGAATTCAGAATTCAGAATTCAGAATTCAGAATTAAAAATTAAGAATTAAAAATTAAAAATTCTATCTAGTCGTCATCATAGCGCTAGCCTTAGTGTCCCTCAGTGTCCTTTGTGCCTTAGTGGTTAAAACCGTCGTCACTATGTCCCCGAAAATCTTTATCCTTTGATAAAATGAGTATCTTGATAAGATAAATTCAATCTTTTCACGGTATATACTGGCTGCCTACCCCAAATTATTTGCAGGACGACAATCCTTCCTTACCTTTGCCCGTATGCGATTCGACCCCACTACTATCAGCACCCAGCAAGCCATTGAACTCGAAGAAAAACACGGTGCACATAACTACCACCCCATTCCCGTCGTCATCACCCGCGGAGAAGGTGTCTATGTCTGGGATGTAGAAGGCAACCGCTACTATGATTTTCTCGCCGCCTATTCAGCCGTCAATCAGGGACATTGTCACCCGCGCATTCTTCAGGCCATGATCGACCAGGCCTCACGCCTCACCCTCACCTCCCGAGCCTTCCACAACGACATTTTGGGCGAATACGAAGCCTTCATGACCAAATTATTTGGTTACGATAAACTATTCCCCATGAACACCGGCGTTGAAGGAGGAGAAACCGCCATCAAACTCACCCGCAGATGGGCCTATGATGTGAAAGGCATCGAGAAAAACAAAGCCAAAATCCTCTTTGCCGAAGGTAATTTCTGGGGAAGAACGTTATCTGCCATCTCCACTTCCACCGACCCTTCCAGCTACGAAGGCTTTGGACCCTATATGCCGGGCTTTGAAGTCATCCCTTACAACAATATTCCGGCACTCGAGAAAGCCCTGGAAGACCCCAACGTAGCAGGTTTCATGGTAGAGCCCATACAGGGAGAAGCGGGTGTGGTTATTCCGGATGAAGGGTATTTGCAGAAGGTAGCGGCATTGTGCAAGTCTAAAAGAGTATTATTCATTGCCGATGAAGTCCAGACCGGCATCGCCCGCACCGGCAAAATGCTCGCCTGCGACCATGAGGGTGTACGACCGGATATCTTAATTTTAGGAAAAGCCCTTTCGGGAGGAATGTTACCCGTGTCTGCTGTCCTGGCCGATGATGAAATCATGCTCACCATCAAACCCGGCGAACACGGCTCTACCTACGGCGGCAATCCACTCGCCTGCAAAGTAGCCATGGAAGCCATGCAAGTTGTCCTCGACGAAGAACTCGCCGACAACTCCATGCGCCTCGGTAAAATCCTCCGCGACGAACTAAAAAACATTCAAACCGACCTCATCACCACCGTCCGCGGCAAGGGACTTTTCAACGCCATCGTCATCCGGGAAACCGATAAAATCAACGCCTGGGATATCTGCCTCAAACTAAAAGAAAACGGCTTACTTGCGAAACCTACACATGGACATATTATCCGCTTTGCTCCGCCGTTGGTGATTACGGAGGGGCAGTTGAGGGAGTGTGCGGAGATAATAAAGAGGACGATTGAGGGGTTGTAGATCGAAGTTTAAGGTTCAATTTAATATTTGTTTTGAAGAGGGCTCTTTATGATGAGGTGATTTATTGATGTTTTTGATGGTTGGGTGAAAGGAGGGTGTTTGTATTAAGGATTTTACCAGGTAGATCTTGAATATCGGCATATGACGGCTCAGTTAATAGGCTGAATTACAATTGCATAGAGAAATACCTTTTAACTATCCGGTATATTAAACAATTTATTATTTTTGAAGGAGAAAAGATTCTTTTAGTGCCTTTCTACTAATACACACCTTACTTCTTTCAAGTTTTAAATGTTGCTTATGGTTATTCCTTTGACAAAGACGACCAGAGCCTCAAATATGGAGTGCTTAAAATTTGGAACTTATATCTCAAAGACAGACAGGGCGAAACTTCGAATTATGGAGAATTTGGATTGCATTTACAATGTCCTTGGCGTTTGACAAATGACAACGAAATAATTATGCAGGCAGTAACGACCTATACGAACAAGCGGACGAAACAGCGAACTATGACGAGAATTTTAATTGGGAAGAGTTTAACGTAAATTTAAGAGACGTAAAACTTGACAGGTTTATAGCAGACACAAAGCACATTGTAAAATCTGCAATTGCAGACAATTTTGGTGGACTTCAAATTTGTTTTGACAGCAAAGTAATCTTGACAGTTTTTCCTGTAATTGCGTCAAAGGCAGACAACGAATATTGGCGACTACTTGACAACAGAGACGAAACAAAAAATCATTATGTAAGCAAATCAACAGGCTATGACTTGGATTGACAACAATAAGACTAAAGAAAAACGGCACATAACAGCACATTTGCAATAGGCGGGGTTTCGTGCTCCGCATATAGTTTTGTGGTTATATTAAGTTTGTATCTTCGAATAAACATTTGTGGTGAAAATCCCGCCCATCGCAAATCTGCCAAACGTTATGGGAAAGTTTAAAGCAAACTCAAATAAAAAAATAAATATTTTTAATTATAATTGTATCTCAAATAACTTTACAATACTCTCAATTTCTACACCAAACAAAATTAAAACTAATAATGGTAATAACTGTTAGCAAAAACTAAACATGTCACTAATTATTGAAGAAAATATATGTTTGATTATTTTGTCCAATACGGCATTTAAAGTAAGTAATTTTAAATATCCCTATAAAAACTCCAAATATCAATTCTAAAATATTTATTTATTTTAGAATCAAAAACACACTTGAATTAATTAAATATTGTACCATAAGAATTAAAAAAATGAATAAAACTCGAATTATTAATAATAGAATCAATAATCTATTATTAGCATTGTGTTTAATTACTATACTATCCATTTTCCTTCCTTGGGGTCACGTTGAAAGTTCAGTTTCTTATAGAGGAGACAGTTCTTATAATAACTCGAGCTTTCGTACAGCAGGCATATCAGGGATCAGTTTTAATGCTGGATTTTTCGCTTTTGCGACAATAGCATTTTACGTCTACTTAATTTACAACAAAAAACTTAGGCCTCGTTATTTATTTGTTATTTTGCCATGGGCTATATTTTTTACTACATTTGGATTTATACATACTTTATCAAAAAGTAAAATAAGCAGTCAATCTGGATATGGGGAATTTAGCAGTAAAATAAGTGGAGCTATTAGTGCTGAATATGGTTTTTTACTTTTTATTCTATTTTCAATACTTATTTTAATATTTTCAGCCTTCAGAACAAAAAAAATAATTTCTAGTGCATTAGGGGAAGTATCTCACTCAGAACAAAACGCCTTAAGTACTGAGCAAAATAGTGAAATCTCACTTGCAACTTCATCAATTACTTTAAATGATTCACAAGATGACATTAATGAAGATAAACACAAAATTCAAAAACATTCTACTGTAGACGAAAAGCAAATGTGTTAATTGAAAGTACTGCTTCTAATGCAATGGGAAAAACAAGTCGACAACTGACAAATAGGACAAAATTGCCCAATTCATATTTGAAATATTTATCTATAGTAGTTGGCTTAACAACTTTAATAATTCTCTTTTATTCTATTAATGATACCTCAACTGATAAAATTAGTATATCAAACGAACAGTTAATCACCGATGAACGAGAAAGGTTAGATGAAATTGTCAATAATGTAAGCCAGTCTGTACTAGAAAAAAAAATATGATGATGCGTTATTGATGGTAAATAATATTAATTGGCTATTTTCACAGGGTCAAATGCTGATTATGTTGAACAATATAACAATCAAAGAGAGAATTTACGTCAAACAATTTTGCAATTAAAAAATAATCAGGATTCAATAATAAAAACTGAAGATATCGAGAAGGAAAAAAAAGCAAATGCAGTTTCAAATTATGATTCAACTCTTCAATTAAGCATGGAAAGTGTTGTATACCCACATAAGGCAACAGTGAAAGTTGCCAAAACTTACTTCTATGATGAACCAGAAGTAAATTCTCTTAGACACTCTTACATTATTATAGGTCAAGAAATCCAAGTTTTAGATAGCGAGGGAGATTTTGTATATGTGTCTTTTGATAATAATAGAATTATAACAAAAGGTTGGTTACTAAGAGCAGATTTAGAAGATAATGAATGAACGTAATTAATAACAAGATAATTGCAATTAAAACTGGATAAAAAGTATCATGTTTCTTGTAAAGGACAAATCAGTAGATCGCGAATCAAGGATTCTTAAATTCGTTGAAAACGATCCAGCACTTGCTATAATTATGGCAACTATTCATTTTGAATGGACAATTCAAAGAGCAATTATCTCTTTAAGTATATTACCTAATAAAGAAGTAAGGCGCAATTTAAAAATGGTTTATGGTATTAAAAAGTATAAAGATTGTTGGAAGGAATTGATTTCAGATGTTTTATTTTTGCCCAAGCTTCCGACAATTGTAAAAGAATGGAATGCAGTAATCAAGGCTTTTGAACTCAGAAATCAACTTGTACATGGGAAAACCAGTTGTTCCATTAGATTTGCCACGCCAAGAGTCAAATCTCTCATTGATGCTGCTAGATTAATTAGGATTTTTTGTGAAAACCAAAGTATTAATCTAGATTCAAAATTAACAAGTAAGAAGAGTAGAATTACTAAAGAACCTTACCATAACAGAACATTTGCAATAGGCGGGATCTCCTGCTCCGCAGATAATTCTACATTTTTAGAAAATGGTATCTTCGAATAACGTTCACGGTAAAAAGCCCGCCCATCGCAAATCTGCAAAATGTTACCACCAATGCTAAAAGACAGACGACACAGAAAGACAATGACTGAAATTGGAGTCGACATACAGACCATATCTACCAAGCGGACAAACGTTCAAGCTGACCGTGTTTTGCTATTGGGACAGTTGACAGTAAAAAAAGAAAATGCCCACTTTTCGCATTTTCTAAAATTTCTTTTAGCCAACCGCACAAACGGCACATTGGGTTTTGCCCGACACACAACCCTACCCTTCACAAAAGCCAAAGAACCGTTTTATATCTTCGCATTATTACCTAAATATTACACCAGATAAATGTTCGACATATTTAAGCAAGACATAAAAATTGGGGATAAAGTAAAACTTTACTTGACGACTGGAAAAGAACCAGAAGGAATTGTTGTTTCTATTGGTGAAAACTTCGTTTTACTTCAAGCTAATGATAACACTCAAAATAGATTTTTCGACAAACTAATTGGTGGATGGGAAGTGATTTTAAAAATAAATACGGAAGTATTTGAGGAGAAAACAAGAAGTATTGAAGAAAAATTTCAGAAAAAAGAAATACTTGAAGCGGCTACTTCTCTTAGACAAAAACTGGATAGGGTTAACGAATTCATAAAGCCAAATGCAAATATAATTGATGTCAGAGGTAAACGTTTGTTGCTGCTAACCAAGAACATAATAAAATAGTAGTTCCCAATAGTAAGATTTACCAAACTGATTTGCAAAATGAAATAGAGTCATTCGAAATTGGATCCATAATTCCAGTAGTTGTTGTGTACTATACTACAGCTGGAAAAGAAGCAATATGTAATTCGATCGCAAAACCGCAACCTATTTCTACTTTTGCTAATGAAATTGTTTGCTATATTGAAAATGATGATTTTGAAAAGGCTAGTTTAAGTCTTTTTATTATTGCGGCTAACATTGCTAAAAAGTACCCCGAAATTGAAATTCTTATAAGATATTTTAAATCTCTTAATAAAAAAGAGGGGCAAAAAGAAATTAAGAAAACAGATATAAAGTCACCTGAAAATCCTGAAAACAGAAAGGCATTTAAGCAAATTGAAAAAAGAATAAACGACCTAATTCGTCAACAAACCTATGAAGGTGCATTAAAGTCCATTGATGAAGAGTTAAAACACAATACAATTGATAATAAATATAAAAGCAGTTTACTATTAAAGAAAGCACAGATTTATTCTTCACTCAACAATCCTACTTTATCTGAACATTCTTATCAGGAGTTAATTAGATTTAATGAGTTAATCAAATCACCAGATAATAATCTAAGTCATTTATATACTGAACTGGCAAGGCTTCAGGCACAAAATATAGATAAAAGTACTAGCCCTTAATTCTGTTAAAAGCTCTTAATTTTAAACATAATAACAATTTCTGCAATTAACCTTTTAAGACAATTTAGAGGGAAAGACAGTAAGGGTTGACCAGCCAAAAACAAATAAAGAAACCGATGAACATTTGCTAATTGAAACAGATGATGACACTACTGCAATTAGCAAAATGATTGACATTGATATTAAAGAACATAAATACACTCATCCGGATATAATACGTAATGGTGGAAAACCTACTGCATTTGTGGCAAAAGCTATACTTGAAGAAGCAAAAAATGCACGTGAAGTTGATATGTCTGAAAGATATCCTCTCTATCTAGAAGCAGCTAAAGCATTTAGCGAATTGAATATTGGTAGTTATGATTTACAAGATTATTTAGAGTCAGTTGCTTATTATTCAATGCTAAAAGGCAACTCATTATTTCTGCAATTTAGAAATTCAATAGTTTCAAAGTGAATCAGTTCTTAATCCATAAGACTCAGCAGTGCATGTAGTTATTATATTGAATCATTAAACCTTCTTTCGAATATTGATTCCAGATTATTGGTAACAATACTTGCGAATTACTTAAAGTTAAAACTTGTTGTATACAATATTGAAAAAGATAGCGCAATTGACTTTAATGAACTTTTCAAAGGAAATTTTGCAACTGTGTTCAAAGATTGTATAAAATCAAGAAATAGGGAAATAGAATCAATTGCTTACAAGGTAATTGTAGATTGCGGAGCATCTAGTATAAATGCATGGAATAACCTTTACAACCATCCAAATGGCACTAAGGTATTGTATG